>JALZEC010000228.1 GCA_030862235.1 Actinomycetota bacterium
GGCCGCGGCCCGTGCCTTGGCGGCGGCGCAGGCCTTCTCCGTCAGCGCCAGCTGCTCGGCCACCGCCGCGCAGTCCTCGCCGGAGAGGAGGCCGGGGTCGAAGACGGCCAGCGAGGCACGGAGCACCCTCGCCCGCTCCACCAAGCCCTCGGCCACCACAGCTCCTCGAACGCCTCTGGGCGCGCCTGCGCCCCTTCAGTTGAGGAGAGCCGCATCTCGCCCGGCTCCGATGGCTTGCCTCGATTGTAGTCGAACAAGTGTTCGACTGTCAAGAGGGGTCCACGATCACAGCTCGAAATGGCTCCCATCTGGCCTAGCGCCATGAACCCCTCTGTTCGACGGGCAGCGCAGACCGTACGATCGACCTTGCGGGAGTCTGAAGCCGCACGGGGGGGTAGGGGCACAGAAGGAGAGGGGACATGACCGACAGAGGCTGGCTGGCGCCGTTGACCGGCTTGGCGTTCTTCCTATTGAGCATCATCGTGTTCACGACCATGGGGGAGCCACCGGACGTCGATGCGCCAACCCAGGAGATCGTCGACTTCTACGTCGACAACGAGGGAAAGCAGCTGCTGGGCGGCCTCCTCGAAGGGATCGCAGGCACGCTGTTCGTGATCTTCGGAGCGCTCGTGCTTCGTGAGCTCCGTGCGGCCGAGGGCGACCGGGCCATCCTCGGGTATGTGGCCCTGGCCGGCACGATCGTCTTCGCCGTCGGGCTCGCCATCGACGCGACGATCACGTTCACGCTGGTCGAGACCGCCGAAGAGATCGACCCCAGCGCTGTCCAAGCGCTGACCGCCCTCTGGCACAACGACTTCGTGCCGTTCGCCCTCGGCATGCAGATCTTCCTGCTGGGCGCGGGGATCGGCATCGTGCGCTACGGAATCCTTCCGAAGTGGATCGGCTGGGTCGCCATCGTCCTGGCCGTCCTCGCCCTCAGCCCCATCGGCTTCGTCGCCTTCATCGGCTCCGGCTTCCTCGTCGCCATCATGAGCGTCCTCATGGCCATGCGGGCCAGGCCCCGTCGGGAGCCGGTCGTGCCGACGACTCCCGCTGCCCTCTAAGACGCGCGGGGCGGAGAGACGGCGAGGCGCCCCTACTCCAACAGGAGGACGAGCGCTGGTCGGGTCTTGGCGGCGACCCATGGCGGGTGCGGTGATAGCGCCATGGGAACCGCGGCCGCCGCCGGCGACAAGGGTGGAGGCACGGCCCGCGGAAGAAGGGCCAGCACCACCAGGGGCAAGCTATTCGACCTGGAGGGCGGCAGCCGTCGGCACGCGGGAGGCGAGCCGGCCGGGGATGGCGGCGATGACGTTGGCGGCGAGGATGGCGACAGGGACGATTCCGACAGCCACCCACAGCGGGATGACGGGCTGAGGCACGATGCCCAACCCGTCGGCGAACGTCCGCCACGTCCAACGCCCGGCGACCAGGCCGAGGGGAACGGCCACGACCAGGGCGATGGTCACGATGGCAGTGGCCTGGAAGGCCACCGTTGCCCGAACCTGGGCACGGAGGAAGCCGAGGGCCTTGAGGATGGCCAGCTCCCGCCGGCGCCTGCGCACGACGGTCACGGAGGTGTGGGCCAGGGTGGCCACCGCCAGCAGGGCCAGGAGGGCGGTGAGCACGGCGGGCAGCGAGTCCACCCGCCCGAAGTCGGCCACGCTCTTTGGCGGTGCCGGCTCCTCCCCTCCGAACCGGGCGCTGAGCTGGCGGAACGACTCCGCCTGGTCGGCGGCATCGCTGAATCGGACGGCGAAGAGGTTGCGGGCCACATCGGGCACGAGCCGGCGGAGGCCGGCCTCGGTGAAGAGCGCACTCTCGCCCAGACTGCTCACCCCCAGGGTGTCCGAGAGGTTGGGCAGAACGCCCCGGCCCACGACCCGGGCCTGCGCCATCCGGTCGCCCACCCGCACGGTCACCACGTCCCCGACCGTCCGGTCGATCTCCCGCAGCGTCCGTGAGCCGAGCAGGACCTCGTCGGCGCCGTGCGGCTCGCGGCCGTCGACGACCGGAGGGAGGACACGGCCGGTCACAGGAGCAAAGGCGAGCGCCGTCACCCGTCGCCCCTCCACCCCGACCTCGGTGAAGGCGACCGAGGAGAGACCGTCGACCAGCCCCGATGCGGTGATCGCGGGCACGGCCTCGTCCACCGTGTCGGGGGTGTAGGGGTTGCCGATCACCGCGTCCCAGCCCCAGCCGTACAGCCGCGGCGTGTGGAGCAGGTGCTGGAGGCTGGCAGCGTAGGTGGCGGCGACCACGACCGCACCGAGGCAGAACACGCTGGTGAGCAGGGCGTTCCTGGTCGGCAGCCAGCTCGTCCCCCGGCCGGGCTCGACCGCCATGCGGACGCCGGCGACAGCCGGGGGCGGCAAGCCCAGGCCGGCCAGGCGCTCCACCAACCGCGAGGGTGGACGGAGGGGGAGCCTGCCCGGCGGGAGGTGAACGGCCGAGAGGCGCACCGCCCGCCAGATGGCAGGGACGGCCACGGCCAGCGCGACCAGCAGGACCAGCGCCCCACCGGCCAGCAGGGCAGCGTCGAAGGTCGGCCCGGGATCGGGCTCCGCCTGACGCGCCAGCCCGAAGGGAGCGAGCGGGGACAGGGCGTAGGCGACCGCCACGGCCAGGGCGGCGCCGGCGGCGGCGACGAGTCCGGTCCAGCACAGGCCGGTGGTCCACAGCTGTCCGCTGGTCGTTCCCAGCGAACGCAGGACCGCGTTGTCCTGGCTGTCGGCCGCCGCCTGGCGGGCCAGGGCCTGGCTGAGGATGAGGACCGTGGCCAGGGCGGCGACCGCGGCGAACACCTGGATGGCGACCGCCTGCAAGTGGATCGACCGCTCGACCTGGGCCGCGTCCTGGTCGGTGCTGATGAACTGCACCGGCCGCCCCTCGCTCATGCGCTCGACGTCAGCCTTGAAGGCGGGGACGTCCGCTGAGCCGCGCCGCAGCTTCAAGGCCACCGCCGGGACGTTCGCCACGTCGGCGGCGTGCAGGCGGTAGAACGCCGGCGTGAGGTGCATGGCCTCCGGGTTGGGCGACGTCGGGAGAAACTCGGTGGCCGTGGCCGTGATCCCCACGACCGTCACCGGGAAGCGGCGACCGGCGGCAGTGACAGGTGCGCCGCTGAAGACGGACTCGATCTGGTCCGGGGCGAAGGCGGCGAGCGTGACGGTGTCGCCGACCTCGATGCCGTAGTGCTCAGCGGCGAGCGGCGAGACCACCACCTCGTCGGGGCGCTCGTGGTTCGGGAGCCGTCCCTCCAGCGCCTTGGGGCGGCTGATGCGCTCGTAGAACCCGTCGCCCATGGGGATAAGCGGGGCCAGGCTCCCGACTTCGGCGGACGATCCCTCGAGCTCGAAGAAGGCGTAGGTCAGGCCGGCCGAGTCCACCACCTGCGGGAGGCGGCGGATGGCGTCGAGGTCGACGCTGGGGAATCCCAGCCCGGCCACGGCGACGTCGAAGGCGTTGGTCTCCTTCAAGAACCGGTCGTAGGCGGAGTCCGTTCGGCGAGCACCGGCGACGGCGGCGAGGACGACTCCGCCTCCGAGGCCGCAGAGCAGGCTGAGGGCGAGCCACGCTCGCCACCGCTGGCGGGCCTCGGCCAGCAGCCGGAACCAGACGGCCGCCACCGTTACTCCACGAGGCGGGCGCTTGCCTGGTGGGCGGCGGTGGCCGCTCGCAAAACGGCCGCCCCGCTCCCGATCACCACGACGTTTGCCAGCCGCATCCGGTTCACGAGCACAGATTGGAGCGCGAAGGGAGGTCCATGGCAAGGGTGGAGGCACGTCATGGGCGGTGAGGGCCAGCACCACCGCCTGTGCCCGGGGGCCCGGCCACACCCGGCCGGGGATGGGTTAGAGGTACGTGCCGGGGCGCGGGTGGTCGGGCCCGCTGCCGGGCGGGAGGCCCCGCCGGCGCATCTCCTCCAGCTGGGCCCGGGCGGCCATCTGCTGGGTGAACAGGGTGGCCTGGATGCCGTGGAACAGTCCCTCCAACCACCCGACGAGCTGGGCCTGGGCCACCCGGATCTCGGCTTCGCTGGGGGTGTCGCTTTGGAAGGGCGAGGCCAGCCGGGCCAGCTCCTCCCGCAGCTCGTCGGACAGGCAGCCGCCCAACTCGTGGACCGACGTCTCGTAGATCTCGCGCAGCCGGCTCCGGCCGGCCTCGTCCATCGGCGCCCGCCGGACCTCCTCGAGCAGCTCCTTGGTCATGGCCCCGATGCGCAGGACCTTGGCCGGCGAGCTGATGACGTCCTCCGGCCCACCCCCGTCGGGCTGGGGACGGTCGGTGGCCATGATCGCGGGCGGCGGGGCAGGACCGTCGGGCATGTTCTCGGACATGGATCTCATCCTCCCCCTCAAACCCGCGCCGCTACCAGCGGGACCAGCATCTCGGCCGGTGTGAGCGACCCGTGCCGGCACTGGAGGTGGACGGGGCCGGTGTCGGCCGGGTCCAGGAAGGCGAGAGGGGCGTGGGGGACGAGGGCGACGTCGCCGAGACGGCGGGCCGTCTCCTCCGTGGGTGTCCCTCCCAGCCAGCCCTCGGCGATCAGCTCCTCGCGGGTGCGAACCCACGCCACGTCATCGAACCGCCGCCGGGCCACGTCGGCCAGCCGGTCGGACACACCCGGGGAGGCGTGCAGCCAGCGGAAGCGGCCTTCACCCGAGAGCAGGGCGGTCAGGGAGCCCACCTCACCGTCGAGGGGTACCACGCGGTCCCCGACCTCGACCTGACCGTGGTCGGAAACCACGACGACCGCGGTTCCCGGGGGCAGCGCGTCGAACAGGTCGGCCACCAGCCGGTCGGCGGCAGCCACCTCGGCGTCGTACGCCGCGCCGAACCCGAGCTCGTGGGCCACCGTGTCCACCCCCGGGTAGTAGGCGTAGACCAGGGACTGGCCCTCGGCGATGAGGGTAGTGACGTGCACGACCAGCGTCGACGGGTAGCGCCACCCGTGGAGGTCCGTGCCCGCCAGGTGGGCCCGGGTGAAGCCCGAGTCCCAGAACTCGGCCTTGGTGACGACGCCCGGCTTGGTGCCGCCGAACGGCTCGAGCGCCTGGATGGACTCGGGCGGCACGGTCGCCCGGGCGTCGCCGTTCTGGGTCGTCCACCGCAGGACGTTGAGGACCTCGCCGGTGGGGGCCAGGATCCGGTAGCCCACGACCCCGTGGGCCGCGGGCGGCGCCCCGGTGGTGAGGGACGTGAGGGCGGAGGACGTGGTCGACGGGGCGACGGTGGTGATCGCACCGCCTTCCATGGCCGTGAGGGTCGGCGCCAGGCCCGCCCGCTCCTGGAGCTGCTCCCAGCCCAACCCGTCGAGGACGAGCAGCACGACCTGGTCGGCGCCGACGACGGGCTCGGGAAGCAGGGGGCTCGGGTTGTCGTGGCGGGCCAGGAGGGCGGGCACCACCGAGTCCAGGCACGCTCCCCCGTAGTCGGGGAGGAGCGGGGCGGGAGGCTCGCCGTGCTCGTGCATGAACCGCCCACGCTACGCGTCGCGGCGGTCCTGGCGTGATGGTCCCCCTGAGCGAGCCCAGGGGCCTAGCATGGAGGCGTGAAGGTGTCGACGAGAGGCGACTACGCCAGCCGAGCCTTGCTCTCGCTCGCCCTCCACCGAGACGATCCCCGGCCTACCTCGGTGCGGGACATCGCCGAGCGAACCGGCCTCCCCCAGCCCTACCTCGAGCAGATCCTCCTCGCCCTCAAGGGCGCCGGCCTGGTGCGCTCGAAGCGGGGCGTCGGGGGCGGCTACGTCCTGGCCCGGGACCCGGCGGAGATCACCCTGGGCCAGATCGTCAGCGCCGTCGACGGCCCGATCGTGGCCGGCGACTTCGGCGAGCCGCACAAGAACGGAGCGTGCGACCACGAGGGCCAGTGCGTGCTGCTGGCGGTGTGGGCCGACGTGGGCGAGCACATGCGCCAGCACCTGGACTCCTACACCCTCGCTGACATGGTCACCCGGGCCACCGCCCGTCAGACAGCACCGACCCTGGGCTAACGCGGCGGCCCTACACGGGGCGGGTGTTGGGCTCGTTGGCCTTGTCGGTCTCTTCGGGTCGGATGCCGCGGTAGACCGGCTTGGCACCCGGGTCGGCGCTCGGCCCGACGTCGACCAGGCGGACCTCGGCCTTGTTCCCAAGCTCCTGGAGGGCGAGGGCGGGCGCCCGGACCACAAGCGCGAAGACCAGCTCGCCGTTGGGCCTGATGTTGGAGATGACCTTGTTGAGGCGGTCGATCTCCGACCGGTAGAAGCTCTGGAACTCGGGGTCGTCCTTGACCGTGGGGATGAGCCGGTTGATCTCGTCCCGCTCGGCCCGCGCTTCCGCCGTCTGGGCCTCGACCCAGCCGGCCACGTCGCCGGTGACCACCGACGGCTGGCCGCCGGGGGGCGCGGCCAGGAGGGCCAGGATCTCCGAACCCCCGGCCACCGCCCGGGCGTTGGCTTCGGTGCTGTACTTGGTCAGCGACACGACTGCCACCCGGTCGTCGGTGACCTGGGCCAGCGCCGTCTTCCGGGTCTCGATGTAGGGGCCGAGCTCGACCCCCGGCGGCGGCCCGATCCCGCCGACGGCCCGGGCTGCATCTTCGGCCGTGGTCACCCTCGGCCCGGACACGGGGTTGTCGTTGCCGGTGCGGAGGTTCCACACGGTGAGGAACACCACCAGCCCGACGACGAGCACGCCGAAGCTGGCGAAGAAGAGGGTGAGGGTGAGGCGGGCCTTGCGCTCGCTCACCTCACCGTTGCCCGCCGGCCGGTACGGCCCCGGCGCCCCGCTGGTGGAGGTGGGCCGGTACACCTGCTGGTAGGACGGCTGGGCCCAGGGATTGTCGGACGACGGGTTGGGCGACGGGTTGGGCGACTGGTTGGCGCACGGCGTGGCGGACGGCGTGGAGGACGGGGTGGGCTGGCGCTGCCAGGACGGCCGGTTGGCATCGTCCGCCCCTCCCGGGTCGGCGTCACGCCCCCGATTCGGCTTGTTCCAGT
>JALZEC010000245.1 GCA_030862235.1 Actinomycetota bacterium
GTGAGCCGGGCGGACATCCTCGCCGAAGTCCTGGCCAGCGTGGCCGTGCCCACCCGCTCCGCTTGATCAACACTCGGCGTTCGGGCCACGCAGGCCGGGCTTGGCGTTCAGGCCACGCAGGCCGGGCTTGGCGTTCAGGCCACGCAGGCCGGGCTTGGCGTTCAAGCCACGCAGGCCGGCGCTGGATGGGCCGGCGGGCCCTCACCCCGCTGACGAGACGGGGATGGGCGGTCATCGCCGGTTCCTTCGCCGTCGCCACGCTGGGTCGCACCCTCGGCGTGGTCGAGCTGTTCGTCCTGGCCAGCGGGGGCATGGGGCTCGTGGCCGTGGGGGTCATCACGGTGATCGTCCAACGCACCGTGAACCTGGAGGGCAGCCGGCGGCTGGTGCCACCGAGGGTGCATGCCGGGAGCGACAGCCGGGTGGAGCTGACCGTGCTCAACCGGGGGCGCCGGACCTCGCCTGTGGTCATGCTGCGCGACTCGGTCGTCCAGGTGAAGGCGCCGCGGGCCGGCGACGACCAGGTGGTCGACTCCTCCACCCCCACCCGCCAGGCTCGCTTCCACGTGGCCCCGCTCCAGCCGGACGAGACGAACCGGGCCGCCTACCGGTTGGGGGCCGAACGGCGGGGGCTGTTCCGGGTGGGGCCGCTCGAGGTCGTCGTCGCCGATCCGTTCGGGTTGGCGTCGTTCACCCGTCGGGTGGCTCCCGCCACCGAGTTCACCGTGTACCCACGGGTGGAGCCGGTCGCCGCCCCTCCCCTGACCACGGGCCACGACCCCCGGACGGGTGCCGGCCACGCCTCCCTCCTGGGATCGGGCGACGAGTTCTACGGGCTGCGCGCCTACGAGGTGGGCGACGACCTGCGCCGCGTTCACTGGCCGTCCACCGCCCGCCAGGACGAGCTCATGATCCGCCAGCACGAACTGCCGTGGCAGGGACGGGCGACCGTGCTGCTCGACGTGCGGGCTGCGGTGCATAGCGAGGAGTCTTTCGAGGAGGCGGTGTCGGCGGCCGCCAGCCTGGTCACGGCCTGCTGGCGGCGGGACAGCCAGGTGCGCCTCCTCACCACCGACGGGCTCGACTCAGGGTTCGGAGGCGGCCCCGCCCACCTCTCCGCCCTCATGGAACACCTGGCCGTCCTGGAGCCGGGGACGGGCCGGATGGACACGCTGCCCGGCGCCCTTCGCCGACGGGCCTCCGGCGCCCTGGTGCTGGTGACGACGGCGGGCGGGGGGACGGGTCAGCTGGAGCAGGTGGGCCTTGGTGCCGTCGGGTTCGGGTGGGCGGGCGTGGTCCTGATCGAGGCCGGCGGGAGGAACGACGGAAACCGGCTCCAGAGAGCACCGGTCGCCAACGGGGCCGGCCGCAGCCGCCTGGTCGTGCACGTACGGGCGGGTGAGTCGTTCGGCCCGGCCTGGAACGCCGCCGTGACCAAGACGCCGGTGGCGGGGATGCGCCGGTGACGACGACCTTCCGTCCGGCGCCGCAGTGGGGACCGGCCCCCCAGGCCCCCGGTCCCCGACCGGACCAGCGTCCCCCCGCCCGTCCCCCCGCCGGAGGCAGCTCCTCCTCGGCCATGGTCGAGGCGGGGGCAGAGGTGGCCCTCGTCGCCGTATCGGTCGCCGCCGTGGTCAGCCTGGCCCGGCTGTTCTCCAACGGGAGGTTCCTCGCTCCTGTCCTGGCCGCCGCCGTCGCCAGCCACGCCCTGGCCTGGATGTGCCGCCGCTGGCGGGTGGGCCTTGCCGCCTGGTCGGTGCTCTCCGGTGCCGGGCTGATCCTGGCCGTGGCCTGGCTGGTCGAGCCCCAGACCACCACCTTCGGCATCCCGGGCAGCGCCACGTGGACCGCGATCGGCGACGACCTGCGCCACGCCTGGAACCAGTTCGGCGAGGTGAAGGCTCCCACCGAGCCGCTCCGGGGCTTCGTCCTCGCCAGCGTGATCTTCGCCTGGGTGATGGCCGGGGCGGCCGACGCCTTCGCCTTCCGGATGCGAGCCCGCTTCGAGGCCATGGCCCCGGCCTTCACCCTGTTCGTCTTCGCCTCCATCCTCGGCGGAGACCACCTGCGCCTGCCTACCACCGCGCTGTACCTGGCCACCGTGCTCGCCTTCGTGCTGTGGAGCGAGGCCGCCCGCCGGGCCGGGTTCGGCGCCTGGTTCGCGGGGCGGGCGCGTGAGGGCCACGTCGCCGTCCTCCGCCAGGGAACGGTGATCGGGCTGGTGGCGCTGGCTGTCGCCCTCGTGGTCGGCCCCCACCTCCCGGGGGCGAGCAGCGCCGGCCTGGTCAGCTGGCGGGACGGCGAGAACGGCCGCTCCCGCTCGCGGGTCACGGTCAGCCCGCTGGTCGACATCCGGGGCCGGCTGGTGGACCAGGCCAACATGGAGCTCTTCACCGTTCGCAGCGACAGTCCGGCCTACTGGCGGCTGACGTCGCTCGAGCGGTTCGACGGCTCGATCTGGTCCTCCCTCGGCACCTACCAGTCGAGCAGGGGCGCCCTCGGTGGAGGGACGCCGGCGGCACGCGTCTCGGCCCGGCTCCTCAACCAGCACTACGAGATCGGGCCGCTCGGCACCATCTGGCTCCCCGCCGCCTACCTGCCGGAACGGGTCCAGGGCGTCAAGGGGACACGGTACGACCGGGACTCCAGCAGCCTGCTGGCCGAGGCGTCGCGCGCCGACGATCTGCGCTACCAGGTCCTCTCCACCCAGCCCCAGCTCACGGCTGACCAGCTCAACCTGAGCGCGGGGCCCATCCCGGAGGACGTGAGCGACCGTTACCTCGGGTTGCCCCAGGAGTTCCCGACAGAAGTCGCCGCCGCCGCCCTGCGCCAGACGGCTGGCTTCGACAGCGCATACGAGAAGGCCAAGGCCCTCCAGGACTGGTTCCGCCGGGAGTTCACCTACACCGTCGACATCGAGCCCGGGCACGACAACGACGCCATGCGCCAGTTCCTCGCCAACCGCGAGGGGTACTGCGAGCAGTTCGCGGGGACGTTCGCGGCGATGGCCCGCTTCCTCAAGATCCCAGCCCGGGTGGCGGTCGGATTCGTGCCGGGCGAGCCGTTACCCGACGGCCGCTACCACGTGGCCGGCCGCCACGCTCACGCCTGGCCCGAGGTGTACATCGGCGGGATCGGCTGGGTGAGCTTCGAGCCCACCCCAGGACGCTCCTCCCCCGGAACGGAGTCCTACACCGGTCTTTCCGAGGCGGACGACGAGACCACCACCGCCACCACCACCCCAACCACGGCGCCTCCGCCGAACGGCTCCAGCGACACGTCGGTACCCGACGAGCGCCAGGAGCTGCCCGAGCCCGAGTCGTTCATCGATCCCGACTCCGGGCTGAGCCGGCTGACCGTCTTCCTCATCGCACTCGGCGCCCTTGTCCTCGCCTTCGTCGCCGCCGTGCCGTTGACCCGGCGCTGGGCGGTGAACCGCCGCCGGGCGGCAGCCGCCAGCCCCCGCGACCGGGTGCTTGTCGCCTGGCAGGAGGCGGAAGAGGTGCTGGCCCAGGCCGGCCACGCCCGCCGACCCTGGGAGACCGCAGCCGAGTACGCCGGCCGAACCGGGCCGGTGGCAGGGCCGGCCGAGCCCGAGCTCAACGGCCTGGCCCGCACCACAACCGTCGCCGGCTTCGCCCCCGAGGGCGTCCCGCCCGAAGCGGCCGGCGCCGCCGGTGACGCCGCCGAGTCGGTCGAACGGGCCGTACGGGCCCAGTCCAGTCCGGCCCGCCGGGTCCTGTGGACGCTCGACCCCCGCCCCGTCGTCCGGGCGCTCCGCAACCGCCCCCCGGCCTGAGGGCGCCGATAGGGCCAAAGAAAACGGCGCCGCCTGAGGCGGCGCGCCAAGCGCTTCAAGCGCGAGCAGTAGCCCGCCACCTCCAGGCCCTCAGACTCTTTCGTCTTCCTTTCGGCGCGTCCGTGCCGTCCATTCCCTGACCGCCCGGGCCAGGGGTCTCGGGTCCAGCGTCCACAGGGCCCGGTGGAC
>JALZEC010000252.1 GCA_030862235.1 Actinomycetota bacterium
GGTGGAGCGGGTCCGGGCCTATGCCGAGAGCCGCCAATGCCGGCGGCGCATGATCCTGGGCTACTTCGGCGAGGCCTTCGAGGCGCCGTGCCGGATGTGCGACAACTGCGACCGGGAGGGAACCAGTGGCAATGACGTCCCCACCTCCCCGTTTGTAGACGGGACGCGTGTGCGCCACCGCACGCTCGGCGACGGCACGGTCATGGGAACCGAGGGCGACACCCTGGTCGTCCTCTTCGACGAGCAGGGCTACACCACCCTCTCCATCCCGCTCGTACTCGAGGGCAACCTGCTGGAGAATGCTGGCTGACGGAACCGGCCGGGGTCAGCGCCGGCGGGCGGCCCGGAGGAGTCCTCCGGCAGCCGCGGCTGCGCCCGCCACGACCAGGGGGCGGTGCTGGGTGGCCCACAGCTGGACGCTCCGGCCCTTCGCCTGCTGGTCGAAGATGCCGTGCGCGCCGTGATCCCCGGGAACGGGCTCGAAGAGATCGTCCGGGCGGTCGGGGTCGACCGGCTGGTCGGTCTGCTGACCGTCGACGCCGGTCCGGCCGAGGTAGCGGTCGAGCAGGCCGGGGATGAAGCGGTTGGCGAGGATCGTCCCCACCGTCGGAGCTCCCACCCAGACCTCCCGCCGGCGTTGGTGGGCCGCCCACCAGATGGCTTCAGCTGCCACCTCCGGCTGGTAGATGGGCTTGACCGGCTGGGGGTGTCGCGGGAGCCGCGAGCGGCACCAGCTGAACTGCGGGGTGTTCAGCGCCGGAAGGTGCACGGCGGTCAGGTGAACGGAGGACTTGTCGTGGACCAGCTCGCAGCGGAGGGCGTCGGTGAACCCCACGATGGCGTGCTTGGCCCCGCAGTACGCGCTCTGGAGCGGGATGCCCCGGTAGGCCAAGGCGGACCCGACCTGGACGATGGTTCCCCGATCCCGAGGCCGCATCCGTTCCAGCGCCGCAAACGTCCCGTACACCACCCCGTGGTAGGTGACGTCGGTCGCTCGCCGGAATTCCTCCGCCGTCACATCCCAGAACCGGGCGAACACCGTCGTCATGGCGTTGTTGACCCAGATGTCGATGGGTCCCAGGCGGTCCTCGACCTCGGCCGCCGCCGCCTCCACCTGGTCGTACTCGGCCACATCTGTCGGCACGACCAGTGCTGTCCCTCCCGCGGCCTGAATCTCCTTGGCCGCCGCCTCCAGGCCGTCCCGACCCCGGGCCAGCAGTGCGACCGCCGCGCCCGTCTCGCCGAACCGCCGCGCCACCGCCCGGCCCACGCCAGCCGAGGCACCGGTCACCACCACGATCTCCCGGTCCACCATCGCCCACGTTCCTTCCCGCAGGTCCGTCGGGCCGAACGTTGGATGGAAACTCGCGAAAAGCACCGGTTTTCACCGACAGTTCGCCCGAGACTCCGGAGGAAATGCTGACGGCCTTCCCGGTGTTTCTACAACCGTCATGGCTCTCACCAATCCCCGCACGGACGTTCGCTGGCGCGAAGACGCCGCTTGCCGCGGCGTCGACACCGACGTCTTCTTCCCCGCCACCGACGAGGAGGCCGAGGAGGCGAAGGCGATCTGCGCGTCCTGCCCCGTCCGCGAGGAGTGCCTGTCGTTCGCCCTGCAGACCCGTCAGGAGGACGGCGTGTGGGGCGGCCTGACCGAGACCGAGCGACGCCGGCTCCGCCGCCGGCTCCGCGAGCGGGCTCGGGCCAACGCCGCCTGACGCAAATCCCGTTTCCCGGGTGAATGTTCCCTGCCCTCCCTGGGTAGGCCCGCGTCTGCACCTGTCCGGCTTTCTCGAGTCAGAGCGGAACTTGACCCTCCTGAAATCCCCACTCGGTTCACCACCGCGTCAGCAACAGGACTGGAGAACGCGGGCGGCCTGCCGCGCTCTCCCGTCCGACCTCTTCTTCCCCGCCGGCGAGTTGGAGGAGGAGGCGGTCGAACAGGCCGAAGAGGCGAAGGCAGTCTGCGCCCGGTGCCCGGTCCGCACCGCCTGCCTCGAGTTCGCGATCGCCACCAACCAGCCCTACGGCATCTGGGGAGGCACGAACGCCTCCGAGCGCCGGTCGATCCGCCGCCGGCGCCTGGCTGAACGCCGCCGCGCCGCCTCCTGACCGGACGAGCGACGGCGGCCGCTAGGCCGCGCCCCGGAGGGCGGTCGCCTTGTCGCTCAGCGCGACCACGAGGTCGTCGAAGGACGCCTTGAAGGCGGCGACCCCCTGGGTCTCGAGCGTCTGGCTCACGTCGGCCATGTCAATCCCGAGCTCCTCAATCCGGGCGAGGGTGGTGGCCGCCTCGTCCACGCCCTGGTCCACGGTGCAGGCGATCCGCCCGTGGTCGAGCAGGGCCTCGATGGTCGCCTCGGGCAAGGTGTTGACCGAGTTGGGTCCCATCAGGTTCTCCACGTAGAGCAGGTCGGAGTAAGCCGGGTTCTTGGTCGAGGTCGACGCCCACAGCGGCCGCTGCAGGGTGGCACCGCGGGCGGCCAGGGCATCCCAGCGGGGTCCTTCGAACCGTTCCTGGAAGAGGCGGTAGGCGAGTTTGGCCTGGGCTACAGCCGCCTTTCCCCGCAGGGCCAGCGCCTCCTCGGTTCCGATCGCCTCCAGCCGCTTGTCCACTTCGGTGTCGACCCGGCTGACGAAGAAGGACGCCACGCTGTGTACCCGCGACAGGTCGCCGTGGTAGGCCTCCAACCCCGCGAGGTAGGCCTCCATCACCTCCTCGTAGCGGTCCAGGCTGAAGATGAGGGTGATGTTGATGCTGCGCCCCTCGGCGATCATCCGCTGGATGGCGGGCACGCCCTCGGCGGTGGCCGGGATCTTCACCAGGAGGTTCGGCTCCTCGATCCGGCCGTGCAGCCACCGGGCCGCCTCGACGGTCCGTTCGGTGTCGTGGGCCAGCGAGGCTGCCACCTCGATGGAGACGAATCCGTCGCCGCCCTCGCTCGAGTCGTAGACCGGACGGAGGACGCCCAGTGCCTCGGTGACGTCGGTGATGGCGAGCTCCCAGTACGCCTCTTCGACCGAGCGGTCGGCGAGGAGGTCCCCGAACTGTTCGTCGTACAGGGAACCGCCAGCGACGGACTTCTGGAAGATCGTGGGGTTGGACGTGACCCCACGGATCCCTTCGTCGACCATGTGCCGGAGCTCACCGGTGAGGAGGGCGGCCCGCCGAAGGTTGTCGATCCAGGGGCTCTGACCGACGGTGGCGTACAGCTCGTGGAGTCTGGTCATCTCGACCCTCCTCTGTTGTGGCTCTGGTGCGGCGTAGGGGGTGAAGGCTCCTCGCCATTCAACCAGGTGTTGAACCAGTCGCCGGACGGCGCGACCTCTCCTACGACACTCCGAGCAGCTGCTCCACCGGTTCGATGGCGAAGTACAAGACGAAGAGGGCGGCGACGATCCACATCAGCCAGTGCACCTCTCGGACCTTCCCCCGGAACGCCTTGATCACGACGAAGGCGACGAAGCCGGCGCCGATCCCGTTGGTGATGGAGAAGGTGAATGGCATGAGGACGATGGTGAGGAAGGCGGGGATGGCTACGTCCAGGTCGTCCCAGGGGATGTCGCGGACCTGGGCCATGAGCAGGAACCCGACGACGACGAGGGCGGGGGACGCGGCCTCGTAGGGCACGATCCGCACGAGCGGGGTGAGGAACAGGGCGACGAGGAACAGCCCTCCGGTCACCAGGTTGGCGAGGCCGGTGCGAGCGCCGTCGCCCACCCCGGCGGCGGACTCGATGTACGACGTGTTCGAGGAGGCCGACGACGCTCCGCCGGCCACGGCTGCGACCGAGTCGACGAGCAGGACCCGACGCATCCCGGGAAGCCGGCCGTGGCGGTCGAGCAGGTTCGCCTCGCGTCCGATCCCGACGACGGTGCCCATGGTGTCGAAGAAGTCGGCCAGCATCAGGGTGAAGACCAGAAGCAGAGTGCTGATGACGCCGACCGCGTCCCAAGAGCCACCGAGGCGGAACTCACCGAGAAGGCCGAAGTGGGGGGTCTCGAGCAGCTTGTCCGGCAGCTCGGGCACGTTGAGCGCCCAACCCCTCGGGTTCACGCCTTCGGGACCGACCTGGGCGGTGACGTCGACAATGGCGTTGAGGGCGATGGCGAAGGCGGTGGTGATGAGGATGCTGAGCAGGATCGCCCCCCGGACGCGCCGGGCCAGCAGCACGGCGGTCAGCAGGAGACCGACGGCGAACACCACCGTTGGCCAGCCGAGGAGCCTCCCTCCGATGCCGAGATTGACCGGCACCGGGGTGTTGGCGACGTCGGGGATCCGTCGGACGAAGCCAGCGTCGACGAACCCGATGAAGGCGATGAAGAGCCCGATGCCAACGCCGATTGCCTGTTTGAGCGCGAGCGGGACTGCGTCGAAGACCCGTTCCCGAAAGCCGAGCAGGACGAGCGCGGTGATGACCAGCCCTTCGATCACCACGATTCCCATGGCCGCCGGCCACGACATTCGGCTCGCCAGCTGGAAGGCGACCACTCCATTGAGCCCAAGGCCGGCGGCGATAGCAATCGGATACCGGCCGATGCACCCCATGGCCAGCGTCATGACCGCGGCCACCAGCGCGGTCGATGTCGTCAACTCCCCCAGATCGAGCCGGCGACCGGCCACGTCGGCTGCGCTTGCCAGGATGATGGGGTTGAGCACCACGATGTAGGCCATCGTGAAGAACGTGGTCAACCCACCGCGAAGCTCTCGCTCGATGGTTGACCCGCGATCGCTCACCCCGAACCAGCGATCGAGCCGGTCCGTCAACGCCACCGATCGCTGGCGCACAGGCGAAGGTTAAACGAGCGGCGGCGCGGCGGGCGGGCTACATGGTGCGGTCGATGCCGGCCGCTTTCAACACGCGGGGCTCGACGCCCGCTTCCCGCCAGGCGGAGTAGGTGATGCCTTTGCGCCGGCTGTACTCGGCGGCCACCTCGATGAACTGTGCTTCCAGAGCCTCGAGATCGACGCCCCCGTTGCTCGCCGAAAGCTGGTTCTGGAGGTCCATCCGCTCCTGCGAGAGGTGGAGCCGCGACAGCGGGTCGGGGTTGGCGTTGAGCTTCGCCTCGATGTCGGCGAGGCGCCGTCTGATGCTCTCGGGCGTCCGCTTCCGGCCGCGCTTGGGACGGTAGGACTCCATCGCTTCGAGATAACGGCGCACGGCCCGCCCTTGCTCTCTCCCTTCGGCGAGAGCTGCCTTGTGCTCATCACTCATGCTCCGGCTGCGCTTGGGAGGCTGCGCTGCCGCCTTCTTGGCCATGATCGCCTTCTCCTGCTTGAGTTCGTTCTCCTGAACGAGAGACTATATGCTGATCAACTCTAGCAGTTGGCAGAGTAAATACCGAGGATTCCGATCCGGGATACCGCGGAATTCCCGTTTGGCAGGGTCGCAGCCGACTGGATATCGGCGTCCGTTCGAACGCCTGTCAGACGCGTCCGTACGGGTCGCTAGGTGAACAGGCGGAGCGGTTCGGGCTCGAGAGGCGGGGTGAAGGGGACCACCAGCTGCGGGTCGTCCTGACGTACGTCACCCACGCGAGGGTCCACCCGGTGGTGCACGAGGGTCCCGGGAGGGGCCGGGCGGAGCAGCTCCTCCCGAGCCGAGCGGCCGATACGACCAGGCTCCAGCCAGCCCGGCAGCGCCTCGTCGCCAAGGATGGCGGGCATCCGGTCGTGGATGCCGGCCATGTCCTCACCGGCCGCGGTCGTGATGATCGTGCAGGTGAGGAGCCGGTCGTCCGACCCCTTCGGCCCGGCCGGGGCTCGCCAGGCCTCCCACAGCCCGGCGAAGAGGAGTGGTTTCCCGTCGGGCCGGCGGAACAAGAACGGCTGGTGCCGCGTCTGGCCTTCCGCCGCCCGCCACTCGTAGAACCCCTCGGCCACAATCACGACGCGCCTGAGCGTGAGCGCCTCGGCGAAGGCCGGTTTGCTGTCGAGCGTCTCGGCTCGGGCGTTGAAGAGACGGTTCCCGATCGAGGGGTCGGGCGCCCAGGGTGGGACGAGTCCCCACCGGAACGCCTCCAGCAGGCGGCTGCCTCCGGCCGTGATTACCAGCCCGGCGACGTACCGCGTCGGGGCGATGTTGAAGCTTGGCTGGTAGGTCTCCCGCAGGCCATCACCCTCCGTGGCGTCGAACCACTGGGCCAGTCGGGGGGCCGGCCAGGAGAGGGTAAACCGCCCGCACATGACGCCAGGAGATTAACGGTCGATGACGGAGGCCGAGCGGGCTGGCGGACGGCGAGCGGATCGGGGAATCTGACGCCAGACGACCTGTGACCGACGCGCCCACCACCGACCCCGCGCTCCGCTCCGACATCCGCCTGCTGGGCCGGCTGCTCGGGGAGTCCCTCGTCCGGAACGAGGGTCCCGATCTGCTGGAACTGGTGGAACGGGTACGCGGGCTCACCAAGGGGGCCCGCACGGCAGCGCCGGGCGCGGCTGGAGAGCTCGATTCCGTCCTGTCGACGCTCGATCTGCGCACGGGGACGCTTCTGGTCCAGGCCTTCTCCGCGTACTTCCATCTGGCCAACATTGCCGAGCAGGTGCACCGGGCGGACCAGCGGAGTGACCGCCCCAAGGGCTCCTTTGAAACCGTGGTGGACAGCCTCGAGCGGGCCGGAGTCGACCCGGGCGACCTCGTGCAGCTCCTCGGCCGCTTGGAGCTGCGTCCCGTCCTGACCGCCCACCCGACAGAGGCGATCCGCCGGTCGATCCTGACGAAACGCCGGCGCATCGCTGAGGAGCTCGAGCGGCGCGGCGACACGCGAGCGTCCACCACAGAGCAGGCGCGGGCCGAGAGACGGATGGCCGAGCTGATCGACCTCATCTGGCAGACCGACGAGCTCCGCCGGGAGCGCCTACAGCCAATCGACGAGGCGAGGGCGGTGTTGTTCTACATCGACGAGCTCCTCTACTCGGTGCTCCCGGATGTGCTCGACGACCTCGTCACGCAGCTCGCCCGACTCGGCGTCGACCTCCCGCCCCGGGCCAGGCCGCTGCGGTTCGGGACCTGGGTCGGTGGCGACCGTGACGGGAACCCCAACGTCACCCCGGAAGTCACGTTCGAGGTGCTCCGCCTCCAGCGCGAGCATGCGCTGGGAAACCTGGTGCGCGTGATCGACGGGCTCATCATCGAGCTGAGCACGTCGACGCGCCTGGTCTCGGTGTCCTCTGAGCTCGAGAAGAGCCTGGATGCGGACGCCGACGCCCTTCCTGAGGTGTTCGCCCGCTTCCAGCGGCTGAACGCGGAAGAGCCCTACCGCCTCAAGTGCAGCTACATCCGACAGCGGCTGGTGAACACGGCGGCTCGCGGCGCCGGCCGGCGGACAGCCGCCCCGCCCGGCACGTTCTACGCCACGAGCGACGAGTTGCTGGACGACCTCGAGGTCATGCGCCGCTCGCTGCTCGAGAACCGCGGCGAGCTCATCGCTCGGGGGCCGCTTGACCGAGCGATCCGCGTGGCGACCGCCGCCGGCTTCAACCTGGCGACGATGGACATCCGCGAACACGCCGGACGCCACCAGCGCGCCGTGGCCGCCCTGATCGACCGCCTGCACCTTCTGGACACCCCCTATTGCGAGCTTTCCCGGGCCGAGCGGACCGCGCTCCTCTCGTCGGAGCTGGTCGGCCCTCGCCCGCTGGCGTCGTCGGCCGCCCGTCTCCCCGATGAGGCGGCGGACGTGCTCTCGGTGTTCCACCACGTCCGGACGGCGATGGACACCTTCGGCGACGAGGTCGTCGAGAGCTACATCGTGTCGATGACCGAGGGTCCCGACGACGTGTTGGCGGCGGCGGTGCTGGCCAAGGAGGCCGGGCTCGTCGACCTCACGGCCGGCGTCGCCCGGCTCAGCTTCGTCCCGTTGCTGGAGACGGTGAAGGAGCTGCGCGTGGCGGGGGAGATGCTCGAGCGGTTGCTGAGCAACGCGGGCTACCGCCAGCTCGTTGCCTGCCGCGGCGACGTCCAGGAGGTCATGCTCGGCTATTCCGACTCGAGCAAGGACGCGGGCATCACCACGGCCCTGTGGGAGATTCACCGGGCTCAGCGCGAGCTGCGGGACTGCGCTGGCCGGCACGGAGTCCTCCTCCGGCTTTTTCACGGCCGCGGGGGCACGGTCGGGCGCGGGGGAGGGCCGACTGAGGAGGCCATCCTGGCCCAGCCCTACGGAGCGCTGAGGGGCGCCATCAAGATCACCGAACAGGGTGAGGTCATCTCGGACAAGTACGGGCTGCCCGCCCTTGCCTCTCGCAACCTGGAGCTGGCCATGGCCGCCGTGCTGGAGGCATCACTCCTGCACCGCGAGTCGCGCGTACCGCTCGAGGTGATCGCAACGTGGGACCGCGTGATGAAGGTCGTCTCGGATGGCGCGTACCAGGCGTACCGAGCCCTCGTCGAGGACCCTGGCCTCCCCGAGTACTTTCAGTCCTCAACTCCAGTCGACGAGCTCACCGCCCTGAACATCGGCTCCCGACCCGCGCGCCGTCCCGGTGCTGCCGGCCCTCGCCGCCTCGACGACCTTCGGGCCATCCCGTGGGTCTTCGGATGGACGCAGTCGCGCCAAATCGTGCCCGGATGGTTCGGAGTCGGCGCCGGCTTGGAGCGGGCCCGGTCCGCTGGACACTCCGAAGGACTTCGGGACATGTTCGAGCACTGGCACTTCTTCCGCACGTTCATCTCGAACGTCGAGATGGTCCTGTTCAAGACGGACCTGGCGATCGCCCGGCGCTACGTCGAGCGGCTCGTTGACCCGTCGCTGCACTACCTGCTCGACGTCATCGTCGACGAACACCAGCGGACGGTCGAGCAGGTCCTCGCTCTGACCGGCGAGGGCCGTCTGCTGGACCGCTACCCATCACTGCAGCGCACCCTCGACGTCCGCAACGCCTACCTCGACCCGATCAACTATCTCCAGGTCTCGCTCTTGGCCCGCGTCCGCAGCAGCGCCGAGCCCGATCCGGAGATGTGGCGGGCCCTCCTGCTCACCGTCAACGGAATCGCCAACGGGATGCGCAACACCGGCTGAGCCGAAGCCAACCGCAAGGCGAGCAGGAGGGTGACCCGCCTGAAAGACTGACGCGGTGGCCGCGGGGGCCTTGGGGGCAGTTGTCGTTCACTACCGGGCGTGGGCGGCGGCCGAAGCGAGTGTGCGGGCCCTGCTCGCGGGGACGCGTCCTCCCGACCACGTCCTGATCGTGGACAACGCCTCCGGCGAGCGGCCACCCGCAGCCCTCCGGACGTGTTTCTCCGTCGAGATCCTCCATGCTCCTGAAAACCGGGGACCAGCGGCCGCCA
>JALZEC010000296.1 GCA_030862235.1 Actinomycetota bacterium
GTGAGAGAGCGGCCGCGATCGCGTCCACGTCGAGGTCGAACGACTCCAGGTCGACCTTGACGCGAACCGGAACGCCCCGGGCGAAGGCGATCATCGACTCGTAGAAGAACCAGGGAGGGCTGAGGAAGACCACCTCCTCGCCCGGGCTGACGACGGTGGCGAGGGCGATGGCCAAGGCAGTCGAGGCTCCCTTGGTCATGAACACGTCCTCCGGGTCGAAGGGGATGTCCAGCCGGTCATGCAGGGATCGGGCGACCACGTCACGCGCCGCCGGCTCGTTGGCCTTGTAGGCGAACCAGCTCGGGTTCTGGGGGAGGCTGGCCCGGCGGATGGCGTCCACGTACTCGGGCAGGGGCATGTCCTGCGGGTTGCCGGCGACGAAATCGCAGATCTCCGGCGAACCCATGCGCTTGGCCCAGGGCGAGGTGGTGAGGAACCGGATGAACGGAGCTGCCGCCGTCTGAACCGCCTCCAGGTGTTGAGAGACCGGCGCTTCGATCATCGCTCCGCACCCTACGCCGACGTCATCGCCGGCGGGCTCCGACTAGACAGGAGGACATGTCCCCCGCGCCGGCGCTGGTCGTGCTCGCCGCCGGCATCGGATCCCGCTACGGCGGCCTCAAGCAGCTGGCCGAGGTCAGCGAGGCGGGGCACACCCTCATGGACTTCGCCGTGTTCGACGCCCTCCGCGCCGGGTTCCAGCGGGTGGTGCTCATCGTCTCGGCCGGCAGCGAGGAGGCCGTGCGGGCCCACGTCGAGGCTGGGTGCGGGCGGCACGTGGAGGTCCACTTCGCTCGGCAGGAATCGGGTGACCGCCCCAAGCCGTGGGGCACCGGCCACGCCGTCCTGACCGCCCGGCCCTGCGTCGAGGGGGCGTTTGGGGTGGTGAACGCCGACGACTACTACGGCAGGCAGTCGTTCGCCATCCTCGGAGAGGCGCTGGCGGAGCCCGGTGACCACCACGTGCTCGTCGGCTACACCCTCCGCGAGACCCTGAGCGACTACGGGGGGGTGTCGCGCGGCCTCTGCCTGCTCGACGGCGACAAGCTGCGGGCGGTCGTCGAGTTGCACGAGGTGCGGGCCACCGAGGAGGGGATCACCAGCGCCGACCCCGAGTGGGGGCACCTCTCGGGAGACGAGGTCATCTCCACCAACCTCTGGGGCTTCCGGCCCACCTTCTTTGACGTCTTGGACGAGGAGTTCCAGGCCTTCGGGGAGCAGCACGGCTCCGACGAGAAAGCCGAGTTCTACATCGGAAGCGCCGTCAACTCGCTCATCGAGCGGGGTCAAGCCGGGGTGAAGGTGCTGCGGACGTCCGACCGGTTCTTCGGCATGACCTTCCAGGACGACCTGGCCGGCGTGCGGGAGCAACTGGCCCGACGGATCGCCGCCGGCGACTACCCGGAGCGACTCTGGGAGTAGCCCCCGTCCACCTGGTCAGAAGATGGCGAACAGCAGGAAGGCGGCGAGGGGGATGATCAGCCAGCCGGCGACGGTCAGGGCGATGGCGACCAGGGCAAAGGTGCGGGCCTCGTCCTTGGGCGGCCGTCCGCACCATCCGATCGTCTCCCACAGCGCACCGACGGGATGGTCGAGGGACACCCGGATCCGGCGGCGGGCGACCGCCGCCCCCCGGAGGATCACCCAGGACGCCACCGCCAGCAACAGGAACGTGACGGCCATGGCCACCAGGAACCCGACCCGGGAGCCGGCGGCGGCCTCGGCGGCACGGCGCACCACCTGAGCGATCGACGAGACCGCCGCCCCGCCGACCAGGAACGTGGGGAGGCCGCCCGGGTTCTTTCTGAGAGACGGAGCCGCCCGCTCGACGTCGACGCGAGCCCGAATCAGGACCATCCGGGCCGGGTCGTCCGGGGACATCCAGGCGATCCTCCGGGCGTAGAGATCGCGGATGGCGTCCACCGCCCGCTTCTGATGGTTCCGGACGATGTAGCGGATGACCTGCTGGACGAGGAACCGGGCTACTCCGGTGAGGACGCCCAGCCGGAGCTGGCTCGGAGGCCGTGACCCGTTGCGCGACAAGACCTCGAGGGCGTGCATGGCCACCTGGTGCGCCTCGAGCACCCGTCCCGGACGGGCGAGGGCACGGGTGGTCGCCAGCTCCTGCACCATCTCGTGCTCGACCTGTCCGGAGGCGCCGAGCTCGCTCAACACGCGGTCGGTGGCCTCCTCGTCGCTGTCGGAGAAGAGGCGGAACTGCGCCAGCTGGTCGTGCAGCTGGTCGAGGATCAGCGGCCGGTCGGGGTCCTCGATCCCCTTGTCCGCCTCACCTCTCATCGAGTCGGGACGTTAGGACACCAGGCGCGCTCGAGGCCGGACAAAATCTCACCGGCGGGCTGGCACGTACTGAAGTCCGACGCTCTCAGCTCGTGGAGGAGGAGCCATGACACAGGTGCCCGAGAGGAGTCGGTCGGCGCTGAGCGCAGCTACGGGTCTCGTGCGGTGGC
>JALZEC010000297.1 GCA_030862235.1 Actinomycetota bacterium
ACGAGGTCCCCGACGTCGCCGACCGATTCGAAGTGCTCCTGGGCGACCTGGAGCAGCACCCGGCGGAAGTGGTGCGAGGCCAGGTCGGTCACCGCCGGCATGAGGAAGCGGAAGGCCTCGACCAGCCGCTCGGCCCGGTCGGGCTCGGGCAGACCGGCCGACCGCAGGGGTTGGCGCACGTAGGTGTCGAACAGCTCGATGGCCTCCTGGGCGAACTCCCTCGTGGCGGCGTGGTGGCGGCGAGCCAGGGCCAGGAGCTCGGGTAGGGGCAGGCCCGTCTCGAGCATCCGCAGCCCGGCGTTGACGACAGACACGTCGGCCTTGCTGAACAGCAGCCGCCCCTCCCGTTGGCGCGGCACGATCAGGCCGTCCCGCACGATCGCCTCGAGCATCGGCGCCGGCACCTGGGTACGGGCGGCCAGCTCCTCGAGGGGGAACAGCTCCTCCTCGTCCTCCGTCCCGGCCTCCACGACCGCGGCCGCCAGCCGCTCGTCGGCCGGGTCCAGCTCGCCCTCGAGGAAGCGGCGGATGACGGCCAGGCTGAACCCCCGGCGCTGGAGCTCCTTGATCCGCCCGATCCGCTCGAGGTGTTCGTCGCCGTACCAGGCCAGACGGCCGTTGCGCTCAGGGGCGGGGAGGAGGCGCTGCTTCTGGTAGTAGCGCACGGTGTCGACGGAGACCTCGGCGGCGAGGGCCAGCTCCTCCACCCGGAATCGCATGAGTGGTCATTCTAGGAGCAACCACTCCCGACGTTGCACCCGGCGGGGTAGCGTTGCCGTGATGTCCTCGCCCGCCCGGACCACCGCCGGAGACATCACTCGAACCCGCATCGTGGAAGCCGCCCTCCAGACCATCCGGGAGGAGGGGGTGGTCGGTACCAGCGCCCGCGCCATCGCCCGGGCTGGAGGGTTCAACCAGGCGCTGATCTTCTACCACTTCGGCAGCGTCCAGGACGTGCTGCTGGCCGCGGTCGAGCGCATCAGCGAAGCCCGCATGGCCCGGTACCAGGAGCGGCTGGCGACGGTCAGCACGCTGAGCGACCTGATCCTCGTCGGCGCCGAGTGCCACCGGGAGGACGTGGAGGAGGGCAACATCCGGGTGCTGGCCCAGATGCTGGCCGGCGCCTCCTCCTCCCCCGAGCTGGCGGGGAAGCTCCGGGCCTTCTTCGACCCGTGGGTCGAGCTGGTCGAGCAGGCCGTGGCCCGGGTGGTGGCGGGCACCGTCTACGAGACGGCGGTTCCCGGACACGACCTGGCCATGGGTGTCGTGGCCCTGTTCATGGGGATCGAGCTGCTGAGCCAGCTGTACGACACCACGCCCTCGGCCGGGGCCCTGTTCACGACGATGGGTCAGCTGGCGGGGGTGCTCGAAGGCCTGCTCACGCGAGATCAGGCCGGGGACGAATCCCCGGCCTGACGGCTCTCACTCGGAAAGTCGAATGGGCACCCCCCCGAAGCTGGGGGTGCCCATTCGAGAATGTTGCTGCCGACCTAGCTAGATCAGACGCAAACGGAGGCCTGAAGGGTGGTGTTCATCAGGTGGGCGATGGCCGCGATGTCAGCGTTGTGCTGAGCGGTCCACTGGTTCAGCTTGGCCTGGCCCCAGGGGCCGACTGCGTCGGTGACGTCAGCGGCAGCGGCGTTGAGGATGGCCTGGGTGGCGTCAGGAGTGCCATCGACCTTGTCCAGCTCGAGCAGGTGGTCGCCGAAGGCCTGAACCCAGGCGACGACCGCGCTGTCGAGGATGGCGCGCTTGGCGGCGATGTCGCCGTTGGCCACGCCGAGCAGGGTGTTGGCGGCCTCCAGGCCGGCCCCGGAGGTGCCGGTGGTGACGCCCAGGTCGAGGCAGAACTCTTCGTCGACGATGGGGTCTGCGGGGGAAGCGCTGACGGCGCTGGCGCCGAGAACGAGCGAGACGGAGGCGAGTACACCAACGCCGGCGGCGATGAACTTCTTCATTGTGGTTGGTCTCCTTAGGGCTTGTTTTGAGCTTGTTTGATCCATTGATCCATCTGGGATTGCAGAAGTGCCGTGACCTCTTCAGGCGCGGGCACTGTTGGTTGTCCGCCGGGACCTGTGGTGAGTTGGTTCAGCTGGGCCATGAGCTGCTGAGCCATCGCCACCTGTGCTTCGGAAGAGGCGCCATGCGGACCTGCGGTCTGCGCTCCGACGACGGACGTAGGAGTGGTCGTAACCGGCGGCTTCGACTCACTCTTCTCAGATGAAGACCCGCAGGCCACACCCCCAAGAAGAACGGCAGTTGCTGCCAGTCCCGCGGCCCATTGCTTCGGAAAGGCCATCGCCAAGACTTCCCCTTCTTGCTTGTTCCGCGGAACTTCCTTCCAGCTTCGGTACTGGTGTTCCGGTTGTTCCCGACAGGAAGAGGATTGGGCCGGGCCCCTGAAATGTCACGGGCCATTTCGCAGAATGGCTCGTGAGGGCCACGAGATATGGCCCGCGCGGGCCATGTCCGGCGGGGGGTAGCACCCCTGCACTAGGCCGAACGGCCTAGCGATCGGCGTCTCGGCGCGTACACTGAAGACCGCTCATGGTGACGGAGGAGCGTGGTCAGACGGCGGCGGACCCAGACGATTCCCGGGTGAGCGTGCTCATCGCCGACGACGAGGAGCGGTTCCGGAAGGTCGTCGTCGCCTTGCTCAGCGACGAGGACGGGATCGAGGTCGTGGGCCAGGCCGGCGACGGCCGCGAGGCGGTGATGAAGGCCCAGGAGCTGGTGCCCGACCTCATCCTCCTGGACGTGCGTATGCCGGGCGTCGACGGGATCGAAGCGGCCAAGGTCGTCCACCGCCTTCTCCCGACGACGAAGATCGTCATGCTGACGGCCAGCGACGAGGAGGACGACGTCTACGAGGCGCTCAAGGCGGGTGCCAGCGGCTACCTCCTCAAAGAGGACCTCATGAACGATCTGGCTGGCGCGGTGCGGGTGGTCGGCCAAGGTCTGGGCTTGCTCCTCGCCCCGTCGATCGCCACCAAGGTGCTCAACGAGTTCCGGGATCCGCCCCGGGCCGCCGGTGGGGCCAGCCAGCTCACCGATCGTGAGCTGGAGGTCTTACGGCTGGTCAGCCTGGGCTACGCCAACCAGCAGATCGCCGAGGAGCTGCACCTGTCGAGCCACACGGTCAAGCGCCATGTGGCCAACATCCTGGCCAAGCTCCATCAGCGCTCGCGGATGGACGCCGTGCTCCATGCCATCCGTACCGGCGTCCTGACCGAGGCGTCCTAGCCACCCCAGCCACTCATCGAACAACGCCAGACGGTTCAGCCGCAGCTGGTGACGACCACTGGATCGCCGCCCCGCACGGACGCCCCGCGCCTGGTGCGGGCCCAGGCCCCCAGGGCGGCGAGCACCTCGCTGGTATCTCGGGCGGTATCCATCAGCAGGTTCCACCGCAGGCACGTCAGGGCGCCGTCCTCCCACACCACGTAACGGTCTCCTCCCCATCCCGCCGCCGCCCGGAGGGCGTCCGGATGCTCCACCGCCCCGTCGAGCACGAGGATGAGCCCGAGCTCCCCCAGCGTGCCGCTGTCGATGGCCGTGCCATCGGGCGCCGGCGCCGTCACCGGCCGGGCCGACTCCCCAGCCAGGAACCGCTCGGGGTGGAGGACCTGCTCGGACGTCACCGGCGGCGTCCGGAAGGCCTCGTCCAACCGGGCGTGCTGGCCCGCCTGGAGCAGGCGGGTGACGAAGCGGGGACCGACCTCGTAGGGGAAGGAGAGAAGCTGGTCGAAGATGTCAAAGTCGGGCAGGACCTCGGTCTCGAGCTGTCCCAGCGGGCCGCCCTGCCCCTCCGCCTGCTCGATCTGCTCCTGCTCCGAGCGAGAACGCGAGTCGAACCAGCGCTGCTCGGCGACGAGCGCACTCCCCTCGACCAGGGCGGCGAAGGCGGCGGCCTCGTCGTCGTTCAGGTCCATCCGGTCGAGATCGAAGTGCTGGTCGTCCAGAGCGTGCACCA
>JALZEC010000300.1 GCA_030862235.1 Actinomycetota bacterium
GTGGTACGCCCCGGATCGGGGCACGCCCTACTCGACCAACCCGGGAACGCTCGCCGACCTGTTCGGCGAGTACTGGGAGCGTTACCAGCGGCCGTGCATCCTGGGCGAGACCAACATCCGCGGCTTCGCCCCCGACCGGGCCAGCTGGCTCAAGTACACGCTGGAGCAGTGCGAGCGGGCGCGGGATGCGGGCGTGCCGGTGGAGGGCTACTGCTGGTACCCGTTCATCGACTCCACCGACTGGGATTCGCTGTTGCAGCGGGCCGATCGCCGCCTCGACCCGGTTGGGGTCTTCTGGTTGGACGACCGGCTCGAGCGCCGCCGGTCGTCGATGTCGGCCGCCTTCTCCCGGGCGGCCGCGGGTGAACCGGCAGCCTCGCTCCCCGCCTACATCTTCCAGCCACCCGTTTCCCGCTGGCTCGAGGGGTGGAAGCCGCAGATGGACCACTGGGACTGGCAGCCTCCACCTCCGGCCGAGGTCCGCCCGCCCGTGCGCGAGGTGTAAATAGGGGCAAGCCCGAAGGAGGGGTGCCAAGCTCGTCGCTTGCACACGGTTCGGCTGACGGGTGCCCTCCTCCGTGCCAACCGCCGGCTCACGCTGCTCCTCCTGAGCCTGGCGACGGCCCACGGACTCATGCTGCCCGGCCTGGCCGTCGCCACCGGGGCGCTGGTGGGGGCGGTCGGGGCGGGGAACCCGGCGGGCGGCCCGCTGGTCGTCCTCGCCCTCCTCTTCGTCGTCCAGCGCGTGCTCGACCCCATCACGTGGGAGCTGAGCGTCACGCTCTGGCGCCAGCTCGACGAATCACTCCTGCACCGCGTGATGGGGGCAATGGTCCGTCCGCCTGGGCTGGCCCACATGGAGGACCCGACCGTGCTCGACCGGGTGGCCCAGGCCCAGGGCGCGCTCACCGACATCACGCCGGGGGAAGCGGCCACCCGACTGAACTTCGTAGTGAGGAACCGGGTGATGGCGGCCACATCCCTCGCCATCGTGGCCTCCTTCCGGTGGTGGGCGGCACTTCTGCTGGCAGGCGCCTACGCCGTGAGCTACCGGGCCACCCGCTGGCACTGGGACCAGGTGACCCTCGTCATCTTCGGGCGGACGGATGAGCTCCGCCGGGCGTACTACCTCCGCCGGCTGGCGCTCACGCCCGACGCGGCCAAGGAGACCCGGGTGTTCGACCTCGCGTCCTGGCTGGTGGACCGATACCGGCGCGAGTGGCTGGACGTGATGGCCCGCGTCTGGAGCAAGCGACGTGAAGGCTGGGTCACCCTCACCGCCATCGCCGCCCTTCTCGCCGTTGCCGAGGGCGTGGTCCTGGTCGCCGTCGCTAGGGCTGCAGCCGGCGGGTCGTTGAGCGTGGGCACGGCGATCACCGTCGGCCAAGCGGTGCTGGCCGCCGCCCTCCTCGGCATGTACATGGAGGGCCACTGGGTGATCAGCGAGGGAGTGAACGCCCTCGACCGGATCGACGAGCTGGAACGCTCGGCGGCGACGGCCACCGTGGAGCTGGCCGGGACTCGCCCCGCCACCGGCCTGCCCCGCCAGGCCATCCGCTTCGAGCGGGTCGGCTTCACGTACCCGGGGCGAACCGAGCCGGTGTTCGAAGCCCTCGACCTGGAGATCCGCGCCGGTTCCTCACTGGCCATCGTGGGCCAGAACGGGGCGGGCAAGACCACGCTGGTGAAGCTGCTCGCCCGCCTACACGACCCTTCCTCCGGCCGCATCACCGTGGACGGAATCGACCTGCGGGAGCTCGACCCCAAGGACTGGCGGACCCGGATCGCCGCCGTCTTCCAGGACTACGTGCAGTTCGAGCTGTCCGCCTACGACAACGTCGCCCTCGGGTCGCTGCCCCGAGCGGGCGACCGCGACCTCGTGATCCAGGCGGCGACCCTCGCCGGCACCGACCTGCTGGTGAAGCGGCTGCCCGACGAGTGGGAGACAGTGCTGAGCCGGGCCTACACCGGCGGAACCGACCTGTCCGGCGGTGAGTGGCAACGGCTCGCCCTGGCGCGGGCCATGTTCGCCGTGCTGGCGGGAGCGGAGATCCTGATCCTCGACGAGCCGACGGCGTCGATGGACGTCCGGGCTGAGGCGGACGTCTACGACCGCTTCCTCGACCTGACCCGCGGTCTCACCACGATCGTCATCTCCCACCGCTTCTCGACGGTCAGGCGGGCGGACCGCATCGTCGTCGTGGAGGGCGGGCGGGTCGTGGAGGACGGGAGCCACGACCAGCTGCTCGCGGCCGGCGGCCGGTACTCGACCATGTACCGCCTCCAGGCCGCCCGCTTCCAGAGGGAGGAAACCGCCGGTGCGTGAGTGGCTGCGGACGATCCGCCTGATGGTGACGATCTCCTGGCGAGCGGACGCGCCCCGCTCGGTGGCCGCCCTGGTCACGGCCAGCGGCCAAATGGCGGCCGTCCCCCTGCGGGCGCTCGGGCTGAAGGTCCTGGCCGACGGGGCGGTGGCCGCAGACGGGCCGTACGCGATCGGGGGCGCCGCCCTCGTGCTCGCCTTCAGCGCCGTCCACCGGGTCATGGTCCACGCCTCGTTCAACGTCCGTATGCGGCTGCGGGAGAACACGCAGCTCTACCTCGACAGTCACCTCATGGGACTGACGAGTGGACTCCCGGGCCTCGAGCACCACGAGCGCCCGGAGTACCACGACCAGGTCGAGCTCCTGCGCAACGAGCGGGGCGCCCTGGCCAACCCGTTCAACCCGATTTCCTGGACCGTCGCCTCGCTGGTCCAGGTGATCAGCGTCCTGGCTTTGCTGGCCGGCGTCCACCCCGCCCTCGCACTCCTGCCGCTGTTCGGCCTGCCCAGCGCCTGGCTCACCGCCCGCAGCGAGCGGTCACACCTCGAGCTGGTGGAGGAGCAGGCGGAGGACAACCGCCGCCTGCGCCATTTCCTCGAGCTGACCACCGAGCCACCGGCGGCCAAGGAGGTCAGGATCTACGACCTGGGCGAGGAGCTGCTCGCCCGCCGCCGGGTTTTGTTCGAGCGGCTGGAGCGGACGCGGGTCGCCTTGGCTATCCGCCGGACGGCCCTGGCGTCCGGCGGGTGGCTCGTCTTCGCCGCCGGCTACCTGGCGGCCGCGGCGTGGACGGTGCGCATGGCGGGTGCCGGGCACGTGACCGTTGGAGACGTGGTCCTCGTCCTCACCGTCGGCTCCCAGGTCAACCAGCAGATGGCGGAGATGTCCGAGCACATCGCCTGGTTCACCCGCACCCACCGGGCCGTCCAACGGCTGTCCTGGTTCACCCGCTATGCCGAGCAGGCGCACGCCGCCGTGGAGCCAACCGACCCTGCGCCAGTGCCCGAGCGGCTCAGGCAGGGCATCCGGTTCCACGGGGTCGGCTTCACCTACCCAGGCACGGCGCAGCCAGTGCTCTCAGGCGTGGACCTCTTCTTCCCGGCGGGGAGCACGATCGCCCTCGTGGGTGAGAACGGGGCAGGCAAGACGACGCTGGTCAAGCTCCTGTTCCGGCTGTACGAGCCGAGTGAGGGCACGATCAGCGTCGACGGCGTCGACCTCCGCCGGATCCCGATCGGTCCCTGGCGGGCCCGCCTGTCCGCCGGGTTCCAAGACTTCGCCCGTTTCCAGCTAGCGGCCCGGGAGACGGTGGGAGTGGGTGACACGGCCTGCATGTCCTCCGACCCGCACGTGCTCGCCGCCCTCAAGCGCGCCGCGGGAAGCGACGTATTGGCCGCCCTTCCTGGCGGGCTCGGCAGCCAGCTGGGGAAGGAGTTCGCGGGCGGCGTGGAACTGTCGATCGGGCAGTGGCAGAAGCTCGCCCTGGGTCGGGCGATGATGCGCCCCGAACCCCTCGTGCTGGTGTTGGACGAACCAACGGCCAGCCTGGACGCGACCACCGAACACGCCCTCTTCGAGCACTTCCACGGGGCGGCCCGGGAGGCCGCGCGCCGGTCGGGGGCGATCACGATCCTGATCAGCCACCGCTTCTCGACCGTCCGGATGGCCGACCAGATCTTGGTCGTCGCCGCCGGTCGGGTGGTCGAGATGGGAACCCACCTCGAGCTGCTCGCCGCCGGAGGGCTGTACGCCGAGTTGTACGGCTTGCAGGCGCAGTCCTATCGGTGAGTGCCCTGGTGCGGGACCGGCCCTGCCGTTCGTAGTGCAGCCGCCCCTATATAAGGACATTTCTGCTCAACGTACGGCCCTCTTCTTTCCTCAAGCTCTCCTCAAGGAGCGAGACGAAAGAACATGAAAGACTGTGACAGTGGGGAGCTTAGGTGAGCAGAAGGATAAGGATGATGATGAGAATCAGCGTCCCGAGTCCGATATACATTCTCGTCTCCTAGCTTTGTGTATCGAACGACCGATTCCCTTCTCAGGCTTCAAACAAACGTCCCCGATCCGGGTACCCGCTCATCGGCCCCGGGTAGGTACCGGCTGAACGTCGTTGCCTACTCAGCGAGGAGTGAAGTCTTCTGATGTCCACCGTGGAAAAGTCCATCGAAGTCAGCCTGCCGGTACGGACGGTCTACGACCAGTGGACCCAGTTCGAAGAGTTTCCCCGGTTCATGGAAGGCGTCGAGCAGGTCGTACAGCTGGACGACACGCACCTGCACTGGGTGGCAGAGATCGCTGGC
>JALZEC010000304.1 GCA_030862235.1 Actinomycetota bacterium
CAGCCTCGAAGAGGCGGACGCCATGGCCGACGAGCTGCTCCACCTGCTGACGTCGGGGGACGTGGGGCTGTCGGTCCGGTCCGGCCCCTAGCGGTCCTAGCCGCCCCAGCGGGTTCGGGCCGTCAGCCGGTCGGGGGCCGGTCTTCGCGCTGGGCTACCGGTCGGCCATGGAGCGGCTGCCCTTGCTGCTGGAAAGGCGCTCCTCGAGGCCGACGGCCTGGGCCAGCCGGTCGATGTTGTCGGTGAGGTCCTTGTCGTCCCCGGTGTGGTGACTCATGAGATCGGCGATCGCCTGGGCGACGGCGTCCAGCTTGAGGTTCACTGCCTCCTCGGAGCGCTTCTGGGAGTTCTGGAGCAGGGCGACCATGACCAACGTCACCACGGCGATGACCGACTGCAGGAGGAACTGCGCCGGTTCTGAGCCCATCACCCAGAGAAGGGGCAGCCAGGCGACGACGAGCACGACACAGATGAAGGAGAACGGGGCGCCACTGATGGTGGCTGACGCCCTCTCGGCCATCTCGTCGAACCAGCTCCGGCGTTCTTCTTCGTGGGGGATGCGATCTTCCATCCCTCCGGTCCTACCCGGGTGGCTGCCCAGTCGAACGGCGGCGAACGAGTCCGGGGGCGGCGAGGACGGCGACAAGCCGGCCCGTCTGGCGTAGCAGGCCCACGGCCCCGCTACGTGGGCGCCAGCTGCTGGAGCGTCGCCTCGTACTGGCTCTCGTACAGAAGGATGCCGTCAGACGACCGGGCCTCACTGGCCGAGCGCTCCTTGGCCCATACACCCGTCGACCGGTCGAGCCAGACGTTCAGCTCCATGCGCCCGTTGAACTGCCCGGTCGTGGTGGCGGTGAGCCGGACGAGGATCGTCTCCACGTCCTGCCCGCCCACTCGTACCCGCTCCTCCCGGACGGCCTCGATGAGCAGCCGGGCGGGGGCCACTCGGCCGGGCATGCCCAGCTCCTGCGAGTAGCCGGGGCGAGCGTCGGTGGGCAAAACGAGGGTGGGCGATGGGGGCCGGAACTCCTGGGCGCCCGAGAAGACGAGCACGGAGACGACCAGCCGCAGGCTCTCCAGGTACACGCCGTCCGGGCGGTAGTCGAAGCCCGTTTCGACGACGGGCCCATTGCCGGACGCGTCCTTCAGGGTGCGGGTGGCGTGCTGACGCGTGCCCGTCGGGGGGTCGACGACGAGCGTGGTCACGGCCGGATACTGGGCGGACGCGGCGCCGAGCACCGGGTAGCTGGCCTGGCCCGTGGTGTCGTAGCGGTACGTGCCAGGAGGCGGGGGCGGCACGGCGGTCGGCGTGATTGCCCGCCCCGGTGGGGCCGTGGTCGAGGGCAGCGGAACGGTGCTCGGGCTGGGCGGTCGGGCGTCGACGACGGCGGGTGCCGCGGTCGTGCTGGGGGACGGCGCGACGAGCGACGGTGGTTGCGCGGTCGTCACCGGACCGGCCGGTGCCTCGCTCAATGAGGCATCGCCGCTCCTGTCGCCGGTGCCGCACGAGGCCAGGAGGAGCAGGGCTGCCGTCGACCGGGCGACCAGGCGCGTCACGCGAGGCGCCTCCGCCGGTGCTGCACCGGGTGCCCTCTCAGCGGACGACTTCGGTCGCGCCCAGGGCGCTCAGGACCGAGGCCGCGATGCCAGGGCCGTCGAGGCCCAGCTGAGCGAGGATCCGCGTCGGGTTGCCGTGGGCGATGTAGACGTCGGGGACGCCGAGGACCACCACCCGGGGCGAGGTCCCGTCTTGGCCGCCGTTCTGGCTTGCCATCGCGCTGAGGGCGTCCGCCACGGCCGTCCCGGCACCCCCGAGACGGAGGCCGTCCTCCACCGTGACCACCAGCGGGTGACCGTGGGCGTCGGCGAGCATGACCGGATCGAGCGGTTTCACCACCCGCATGTCCCACACGCTGGCCCCCACGCCCTGCTGGGCGAGCAGCCGGGCCGCCTCCTCGGCCGCTTCGACGAGCTTGCCCACGGCCAGGATGCAGACGTCGTCACCCCGGCGGATCCGGCGGGCGGCCAGTCCGGAACCGACCTGGTCGGGGGGGACCTGGCGGGCCGAGCCCTTGGGGTAGCGAATCACGACTGGCCCGTCCTCGATCGTCATCGCGTGCTCGAGCATGACCTCGAGCTCCTGCGCCGACGAGGGGGCGAAGATCGTGATGCCGGGCACCTTGGACAAAAAGGCCAGGTCGAGGATCCCGTGGTGGGACGGTCCGTCGTCCCCGGTGATGCCGGACCGGTCGAGGCAAAAGACGACCGGGAGGTGGTGGAGACCGACGTCCAGATTGACCTGGTCCACCGCTCGCATGACGAAGGTCGAGTAGATGGCGACGACGGGGCGCATGCCGCCGAGGGCCAACCCGGCGGCGGTGGTGACCGCGTGCTGCTCGGCGATGCCGACGTCCAGGAAGCGCTCGGGCCAGCGGTCCTGGAAGGGGCGGAGGCCGGTGGGGCCGGCCATGGCCGCGGTGATGGCCACGACACGGGGGTCGCTCTCGCCGAGCTTGACCATGGCGTCGGCGAAGGTCTGGGTGTAGCCGGCGGGAACCCAGGGCGGGGGGCCGGTAAGGGGGTCGAAGACGGGGGCGTCGTGCAGGCACTTCTCGTCGTCCTCCTCCGCCGGCTGGTAGCCCCTCCCCTTCTGGGTCAGGACGTGGACGAGGATCGGCCCCTCGTGCTCGGCCGCCTGGCTCAGCACACGCTCGAGGGTGGGTACGTCGTGCCCCTCCACCGGACCCATGTACCGGATGCCGAGGGTCTGGAAGAAGCCGTCGAGATCGCCCACCGTCTCCCTGAACGCGGCCCGCATGCCCTCCATGCCTCGCTCCAGCAGCCCGCCGATCTTGGGCACGCCCCGGAGGGCCCCCTGGACCTTGTCCCGGCTCTTCATGTAGGCCGGGTTGAGGCGGAGGCGGGTCAGCTCGGTGGCCAGCCGGGAAACGGTCGGGGCGTAGGAACGACCGTTGTCGTTGAGGACGATGAGGACCCGCGCCCCGCTGTGGCCCAGGTTGTTCAGGGCCTCGAAGGCCATGCCTCCCGTCATGGAGCCGTCGCCGAGCACGGCCACGACCCGGCGGTCATCTTCCCCCTTCAGGCGGCAGGCGGTGCTGACGCCGTGGGCGTAGCCGAGGATGGTGGAGGCGTGGCTGTTCTCCACCCAGTCGTGCGCCGATTCCGCCCGTGAGGGGTACCCGGAGAGCCCTCCCGCCTGGCGGAGGGTGCTGAACTCCTTCCTCCGGCCGGTGACGATCTTGAGGACGTAGGCCTGGTGGCCGGTGTCCCAGAGGATCACGTCCTTGGGCGAGTCGAAGACCCGGTGCAGCGCGAGGGTGAGCTCGACGACACCCAGGTTCGATCCCAGATGGCCACCCGTGACCGACACCGACTGGACGATGAACTGCCGGATCTCCGCGGCAAGATCTTCGAGCTCCTCGGCGGAGAGGCCGCGAAGGTCGGCCGGATTTTCGATGGACTCGAGAAGCATCGGCGCTCCGAAAACTACCTGCCCAGGACGGGTTTGCTGTAGTCGACGGGCCGAGAGCGGCCTGAGCCGCGGCTGGGGCCGGCGAGTGACCCGCTACTAACGTTCCCGCCCGATGGACCTCGACCGCTTCCAGTACCTGCTGCTCATGGGGGCGTGCCTGGCCATCACCTTGCCCCTGGAGCTCGTGCTGGGGGCGCGGGTGTGGCGACAGCCCCGTCGATTGCTGCGGGCGCTGTGGCTCCCGGTGCTGATCTTCGTGGTCTGGGACGTGTTCGCCATCTCCCAGGAGCACTGGGACTACAACCCGACGTACGTGACCGGCTGGCGCTTGCCCGGGAATCTCCCCGTCGAAGAGCTGGTGTTCTTCGTGACCATCCCCATCTGCAGCCTGCTGACGTTCGAGGCCGTGGGGCGGGTGCTCCGGCGGGAGGTCCCGATGCCTCCCTGGCGACGGGACTCTCGGCCGGGGCGGACCGGAGTGGGGCGGCTGGGGTGACCGACCATGCCTGAGTTCACGGTTCTGGCGATCCTGTCGGTGGTGCTGGTCGTCGCCGCCGAGCTCCTGTGGTTCCGGACCGGACTGTTCCGGATGGTCAGCTGGTGGGTCGCATACGCCATCATCGTGTTCTTCGAGGTGCTGGTGGACGGCTGGCTGACGAAGCTGTCGGCCCCCATCGTGACCTACAACCCCGACGAGTTCAGCGGGTGGCGGTTCCCGTTCGACATCCCTGTCGAGGACTACCTGTTCGGGTTCTCGCTGATCGTGCTCACGCTCTGCCTGTGGCTGCGGGCCGGCCCTCGCTCGGGCTTGGCTGCCGGTCGAGCTGGCGCAACCGCCGGATCGAGTGCACCAGGAGGAACAGGGCCGAGCCGGCCACGATGACCACGTGCCCCCAGAGAGCGGCCGTCGCCAACGGAGGGAGCCCGAGGCCGACCGCGGTCAGCACGATCCGGGTGGGTCGCTCGCCCGGGGTGATCACTTGGCGGA
>JALZEC010000310.1 GCA_030862235.1 Actinomycetota bacterium
GCGCCGTCCGGAGCGAACTCCCAGCGCCGGGCGACGCGGTCGATGCCGATCGGGTAGACGGTCAGCTCCCCCGATGAGTCGAGATGGAGCCGAAGGAAGTTCTTCTGGTCCATGTGGTGAAGCGGCGCGTACGCCTCGTTGCTGTGGTAGCCGAGGCAGTTGGTCGCCCACAGGTAGCCGGAGACGCCGAGCACTCCCCCGATTCCCCCGACCACCCACACGAGAGCGAGCAAGGCGATGAGGCCTGTGGCGCCATCTATCGACGACGTGAGTTGGGACGCGACGACGATCACGGCGCCAAGACCGCCGAACTGGAGCGCGGAGTGGCCGAGGCCGATCAGCAATCGGGGGACCCCACGGGCGTCGTGGGCCAGGCGGATCATGGCCCCGAACGACAGGATGATGAGGATGATCAGGAGGAAGGCGGTCGGACTCTCCCAGAGGGCTCGTCCGAGATCGCCGAAGCTGACGTCCCGGTGGCGGTCGTCCAGGTGGAGGCTGAGCATGAACACCACCATGACCTGGATGGCACCCAGCACGGCGGCGAGCGGCAGGTTGTAGGCCGGGAGCAGCCACACCCGCTTCCTGAGCCGGCGCGACCATTCCGCCGAGGGGTACACGGCAGCGCGCCGGAAGGGTCCTGCCGCGTTCTCGCTGGGCGCGGCGGCGACCTCCGGAAGGTGATGGGTGGGATGAAGGAACGCCCCCCCGCCACCCGCCGTGACGAGTTGCACACCGTCGGATCCCTCAAACCGGGCGTAGTAGTGGCGGCCGCTCTTCAGGTAGAGGACGATGCGGGCCGCGGCCGGCTTGACCACCTCACGCTCGAGGTCGGTGAGGTCGCGAGTGGAGAACACCTCGGTGCTCCTGCGGCCGCTCTCGACCTCCTTGGCCATACACAGGATGATCTGGTCGCCCTCTTCCAATTGCTTGCCCGCCGTGCGGAAGAACGTCATCTGCGGTTCGTCGAGGTAGTCACCGAACTGGAGGTCGATCCCCCAGAGCCACCACCGGTGCGGGAGCTGGACCGCGAAGTAACTGCGGGTCTGGGAGGTGGTGCGCCCGCCGACAGGGCGCTGGCGGCAGAAGATGTTGGTGAAGTTGATGAGGCCGTCGTACCAGTCGTGGCTCCCGGGGATGGCGAACAGCTCAGGAGCAGCGCCTGGGGGAGGGCAGGGCATGGCCGCCTGGTAGGGCCCGAGGAACCGGTTCATGTACTCCCTGCTGGTGGGCACGGGGTACACCTGGTCGCCCCCCATCACGAGGATGGACCCCCTCTTCATCCGGTGGACCTGGTCGTCGAGCGGCAGCTCGAGCTCGTCGCGGGCCAGAAGAGAGGCCACCGTGTAGGTGGAGTTCCACCCGTCTCCCAGGTCGGAGACGTAGTCCAGCCAGAGCTCGGGTTGATCGGAGCGGTCGGAGACGTCCGCCGCAGCGACCGCCTGCATCTGCCGGCTGTCGGTATAGGACGTCGAGAAGCCCGAGGCCAGCACCCGGCCGGCGGTGTCCAGGAGTTGGTGAGGGTCGAGCCAGCGGACCATCGGCCGGCGGACGAAAGCCAGGTCGGCGTCGGCTGCGGGACGCGGAGGACACGATCCCGCCCTCGATCCTTCGGCCTCCATCCCGGCATTCTGGTCTCGGCGCGGCACTGCTACAGATCCAGCGCAAGGTCGGCGGCCGAAAGACACCGGCCGCCGCCGTCCGGGAAATGGGGGGGAACCGGGCAGCGGCGGCCGGTGCGACCGTCGGGCTCGAGGGTCAGCGGCTGACCACGAACCACTCGGTGGGCACGCAGGCGCGGGAGCGGTCCTCGAGGGAATACTCGGGGGGATCCGCGGTCACGGGACCACCCTAGCGGTTTTCTGGAGTGTGTCAAAGAAGTGAGCACGTCCACCATCCGGGTCGCTACCCTCAACTGCCGCAACGTCGTCGACCGGTGGCGGAAGCGAGCTCCGCTCCTGATCGGCCAGCTGGTCGACCTCAACCCGGACGTGATCGGTCTGCAGGAGCTGCGCCACTTCCCGTCCCAAGCCGGGCTAATCGCAAACAAGGTCGGGGTCGGCACCGGTCAGGCCCACTGGCTCCACATGACGTACAAGACCGGGTGGATGTGGTTCTGGGAGGGCATCGGCATCCTCAGCCGGCTTCCCATTGTCGAACGGGACGGGTTGCGTCTCAGCGGTCAGAACCGGGTTGCCAATTTTGTCCGGCTGCGGCTGCCGGGCGGCGGCGTGCTCGACGTCTACAACACCCACCTGGCCACGGGCGGGCGGGAGCTCAAGAAGGCACAGGTCGAGACGATCCTGCAGTGGATGGCCGGCCGTCCGGGCACGCCGCAGGTCCTCGTCGGCGACTTCAATGCCAGCCCGACCTCGCCGACACTCCAGCGGGCCTACCAGAGCCTCCGCTCGGCCTACAGTGTGGCCAACGGGGCGGAGCCGGCCCGGACGGTTCCCACTCCCCTGCGGAGGGACGCCGACGCCTCCTCGGGCGTCGTCATGGACTACATCCTCGTGAACGAGGCGGTCGACGTGCACGACGCGAGGGTGACGTTCGACAAGGCGTCCCCGCACGACCCGAGCGTGTACGCCTCCGATCACTTCGGTTTGGCGGCGACCATCTCGGTTCGGTAAGAGGCAAAAGAGGAAGACGGCGCTCACCAGGCTCACCGAGCCCTGCAGCCACTCTAGCCACTCCGTTTGACTCTTCCCCCAAGCTGTCACTACGGTGACAGCACTCCCCGTACAAACGCCGCTCGTCCCGCGCGGCCCGACACAGCCCGGAGGTCTCGCTCACGAACGCACGCCCAGGGTGCCCCGTCTGCACCTCGTACGGACGGAACGTCCCGAGCGGCGGCTCGCGAGCTGAATGCCCCTCAAGACGAGTGCCCGCATTCCTGGCCACACCTGCTGCCCTTTTTGGGCTGAGTCAAGGAGGCGCAAGATGCGCACACCCCGACGCGCGGCATGGGCCGCAGCCGTCTTTCTCGCCGGAGGCACCCTGCTCTCCGGCCCGTCCGCCGGTGCCGACCATCTGAGGTACGTCGAGCCGACCGAGTTCGAGCGCGAGGCCATGGCCGCCGCCGAAGCGGAGCCGGCACCGCAGGAAGCGCCGGCGGCGTATGCCGGCTCGGAAATCCCCGCAGGCCTGGTCGAGGCCATGGCCGCCCTGCGGATCTGTGAGTCCTCGGGCGACTACGGCGCCAACACCGGGAACGGCTATTACGGCGCCTACCAGTTCTCGCTCACGACGTGGAACTGGGTCGGTTACAGCGGGTATCCGCACGAGGCCGCGCCCTGGGTCCAGGACGAGGCTGCGGTCGCCCTCTACAACATCAACGGGTGGAGCCCCTGGCCCGCCTGCTCGGCATCCCTCGGGCTCGCCTAGCTGGGCCTAGCCCTCGGCGGATTTTCTCGCATGCGCAGCCCGGTCGGCCTCCGGCCGGGCCGCGCCTGCGGGGGGCCCTCTCCAGGTGCGGCCCCATTGCCGCACCCTGCTGCGATCCCGGCCACGACCACCAGCAGTAGCGTGCTGCCCATGTGGCGCATCGTGGTCGCGCTGATCGTCCTCTTCGTCGTGTTCGCCATCCTGGGAGCGATCCTGAGCGCCCTCCGCTGGCTGCTCGGCGTCGCCTTGGTGGTGGCCATCGTGGCCGCCATCCTCGGCTCGCTCAGCCGCTCCGACCGCCGCTGACGGCACGCCGTTGCCTGCGCCGCGCCGCCGGGGCGATCAGGCGGCGGACACTCCGCGGAGAGCGGCCGCCCGCTCCTCCTGACGCTCGAGCTCGCGCAGGGCTCGCAGGGCACACGGAAACCCCGTTCGCGCGAACAGCTTCCACAGCCGCTGCTTCTCGTGCTCCCGCGTGGTGGCCGAGCTGTGCTTCCCGTTCCCGCACCCCATCGACGCCTCCTCGTTCAGTGGTTAGAGGCGTGATGGCCGCGGACTGATACGTCCTCCGACTCCAGGCGCACTCGAAATACCGGCTCATTAGATTCTGCGCATCGCTGCCCACCGTGACCGCGCGGCGCTGCTCGACCGCGCTGCCAAAGCGGCCGTCCTCGCCGTCGTCGCCGCGGTGATGGTCGTCTCGCTGGCCGGGTCGGGGGCCGAGACCGTGAGCGGCCGGCTCGGCGGTGACTACCCCGAGTTCTACGGCGCCGGGCGGATCGTGCTCGACGGCGACGGTGACGGACTGTACGACGCCGAGGTCCAGGCCCGGTCGCAGGAAGGCCTGTTCCCCGAGGACGACGAACCGGGGCACCTCGACTTCGCCTACCCGCCGGCCGTGGCCGCTGGCTACGCCCTCTTCGCGCTCATTCCCTACCGGCTGTCCTATGTCGTCCACACCCTGCTGGCGATGCTCGCTCTGGCTCTCGGGATCCGCGCCCTCCGTCCGGCGGTGGCCGGTATCCGCCGCCACCCCTGGGTCGCCTACGCCTTGGCCCTGACCGCCTATCCCATGTTCCGGGCGGTCGGCGCCGGGCAGAACACGCCCCTCACCCTCCTGCTGATCGCCGCCTGGTGGCGCTGGCGATGGGAGGGGCGGCCCTTCCTTGCCGGGCTGGCCGCCGGCGCCCTCCTGTTCAAGCCCCAGTTCGCCGTGCTCTTCCTGCTCGCCGTGCTCCTTGACCGCTCGCCCCGCGCCCTGGCCGGGACGGCCACGTCGGCCGCCGCCCTCTGGGTGGTCAGCGCGGCGGTGACGGGAGTGGGGTGGGTCGGGAAGTTCGTGGACCACGCCCTGGCCCTCCCGTCCCGGGAGCGGGACGTGGCCGACACCACCGGCGTGTCCCTCACCTTCGTCGCCCGGGACCTCTTCGGGGACAACACCGCCACCACCGTCCTGGCGTCCGTGCTCGCGGTCGCCGTCGCTGGGGCGGCCCTGGTCGTGTGGGCTCGCCGCCGGGACATGAGCGCCAAGCTGCAGATGACGGGCCTGGGCGCCTTGGCCGCCGCCACCGTGCTGGTCCCGCCACACGTGATCTTCTACGACGCCGGACTGCTCGTGCTCACCGGTGCCGGCCTGGCCGCCCCCGACCGCCGCTCGGACCGGTCCGACTGGCTCCTGCTCTACGTCGCCTCGTTCAGCGGCCTGGCGGCCAGCGCTCTCGGGGCGAATCCCCTCGTCTTCGTCGCCCTGGGCGGATTGGTTGCGACACACCGGTTGGCCGGTCCGACGCCCGGGAAGAAGCGTGAGAGTACGGATCGAGTCCAACGAGGTGGTGGCCATGGACGTTGAGGTCCAAGACAAGGTCCGCGTCGAGCTGTCCGACCTCTTCAGTTCGACCCTGGCCGGTGGAGGAGACGTGCCGCGTCTGCAGCTGTTCGTGGGCGGGAAGTGGCAGCCCGCGGCCAGCGGCGAGGAGTTCGACGTGGTCTCCCCCATCGACGGAAGTGTGATCGCCAAGGCGGCCAAGGCGTCGACCGACGACGTGGAAGCGGCCATCGCCGTCGCCCGGGAGAGCCGCGCCGCCTTCCGGAAGGTCCCCGCCGCCGGCCGCCTGGAGATCTGCGAAGCCGCGGCCGAGATCATGAGCGAGCAGTTCGACTGCGTCGTGAACACGATCGTGACCGACCTGGGGAAGACGCCGGAGCAGGCGCAGTCGGAGGTCAAAGCGACGCGGGAGCGGCTCGAGCTGGCCCGTGAGGAGGTCCGCAAGATCTTCGGGGAGTACCTGCCCGGGGACTGGATCAGTGACAGTGTGGGCAAGTCGGCCGTGGTCATGCGCGAGCCGGTGGGCACGGTGGGCGCCTTCGGCCCGTTCAACTACCCGCTGTTCCTCGCTGCGTCCAAGATCATCCCGGCCCTCACCGCCGGCAACACGGTGGTGGCCAAGGCGCCGTCCGACGACCCCATCGCGTTGGTGCTGTTCGCCCGCGTGCTGGAGGAGGCCGGGCTGCCGCCGGGGGTGTTGAACGTGATCACGGGGCCCGGCCGGGAGATCGGCGACCTTCTGGCCTCCCACCCCGACATCTCCATGGTGTCCTTCACCGGTTCGACGTCGGTGGGCCGCAGCATCGCCGAGAAGGCGGGGCCCAAGCCGCTGCACCTCGAGCTGGGTGGCAACGCCGCCGCCATCGTCCTGGCCGATGCCGACCTGGACCTCGCCGTCGAGAAGTCGGTGCTGGGTGCCTTCAAGAACACCGGACAGCGTTGCGACGCCATCAGCCGCGTGCTGGTGGAGGAGGCGGTCTACGACGCCTACCTGGAGCGGGCCGTCAAGGAGGTCGAGAAGTGGCCGGTCGGCGACCCGCGCCGCGAGGGCACGAAGATGGGACCGCTGGTGAACAAGGGCGCGGCTGAGCGGGTGCACAGCCTCGTGCAGGACGCGATCGAGAGGGGGGCGGAGTGCCTGGCCGGCGGGTCGGTGCAGGAGGGCGGCTGCTTCCACGAGCCCACGCTGCTTGCGGGCGTGCCCCGGGACGCGGAGATCGTGTGGGAGGAGACATTCGGCCCGGTCCTGACCGTCCTGGCGGTGAAGGACCTGGACGACGCCCTCGAGGTCGCCAACCGATCCCGCTTCGGCTTGGACTCGGCCGTGTTCACGTCCAACCTCAACCGGGCTTGGGAAGCGGCTCGCGCCCTCGAGGTGGGGCAGGTCACCGTGAACGACGCCCCCGCTCACGGCGTCGGCCACTTCCCGTTCGGCGGCCGCAAGCCCGACTCCGGGATCGGCCGGGAGGGCCTGGGCTACTCCATCGACGAGTGCACCGTGCTGAAGACGATCGTCATGCCGGGCTAGCAGGCGCCGGGGCGGCGCGGCCTCATTCCGCCCGGAGGGTTCTCGACGGCGGCATCCGGGCGGCCAGCTGGGCGGGGATGACGGCGACGACATGGCTGGCGGCGAAGCCGGCGGCGACGATGGCGGCCAGCAGCGTGAGGGGCAGGACGGTGTCCATCAGGACGCCTCTGCCGCTGGCGGCGACCGTCCACACCCAGCGCCCGGCGGCCACGCCCACCGGGAGTCCGGCCAGAGCGACGAGCATCACCGCCGAGGCCTGCCACCGCACGGCGGAACGGACCTGACGGCGTGAGAAGCCGAGGGCGCGCAGGACGGCGAAGTCCCGGCGGCCGGCTCGTACGGACACCACCAGGGCGTGGCCGACGGCAGCCAGCCCCAGGATGGCAAGGAAGACGGCCAAGGCCCACGGTGACGACCCGACCTGACGCAGGTTCATCACGTCCGACGGGGGGATGGGCAGGCCGGCGAACAGATCGGTATGACGCCGCACGACGCCGACCGGGTCGGCGCCGTCGACCACGTCCGCCATCACGAAGCTTCCTCGGCTGACCTCCAGCCGCAGGTTCGGCCGGGAGGCGACGGTGATCCACGCCCCGTCCGTCGTGGTGTTCTCCCCGAGGACCGGGAAGACGCTCTGGCCCACGACGGTCAGGTCGACCGACCCCGAGACGCCAACCGCCTCCACCTTGTCGCCGAGGTCAACCCCTAGCCGCTCCACCGTGCCCGACCCCAGCGAGATCTCGCCCGGTGCCACGGGGGGCCGGCCGGCCACCAGTGTGGGGTGGATCGGTCGTCCTTTTCGCGGCTCGACGACAAGGGTCTCCACGGTCTCGCCACCCAGCGTGAGGAACCCCAGCTCGACTACGGCGACCCGAGGCACATCGCGATCGTCGACCAGGCCGTTGGCGGCGGCCGCGATCTGGTCCTGATCCGTCCCGTCGACGCCGACGAGCACGTCGAAGTCCCACCCGTAGAGCCTGGGAGTGTCGACCAGGTGGTCGAGGCTGACCGCGAACGTGGCCGCACCGGTCACCGAGAGCGTGCCGACGAGGGCGGCGATCAGGGCCGAGCGGGCGATGGTCCGCGTGCGGGCCGTTCCCGAACCGAGGGCGTTGTTCACACCGACGGTGGCGGTGGGACCGAACCAGACGGGCAGGGAGCGAGGCCGGCGGGGGCTGGATCCGGCGCGGGCCGCGCTCGACCGTGACGATCGCCACGCCGCCCGTCCGCCAACGGCGGCGACGAGCACGGCCAGAACCGCGGGCCCGCCGAGCAGGGCGATGGGGTCGAACGTGCGGCCGGTTTCCGAGACGACTTGCCGGGCCAGACCGGTGGGCACCAGCGGCGTGGCGACGTACGCCACCAGCGCGGCCACCGCCGCTCCGGCGGCGCCGACGATGGTGACGGCCGGGAGGGCGCAGGTAATGCGCTGCGGGAACGTCATGCCCAGCGCGGCCAGGGCGGGTACGTCGTTGATCCCGCCCGCCAGGTGGCGGGTAAGGGCCTGACCGACGGCGACCAGCGTCGCTGCTGCGGCCGCCGCCGCCACCAGCGCCAAGGCGGATGCCTGCACCCGCAAGGCGTCCCTGATCCCCGCGTCGTCCTCCTGGGCGCCGGCCACGATGACGCCTCCGCCGGGACCGAAGTGATCGCTCACCGCCGCCTGGAACTCGTCGAGGCCCGCCTCGCCTCGGGTCAGCCGCACGAACTGGCCCAGCCGCCCGATCTCCACCTCGTGCCCGTGCCTGGCGAGGAAGGCAGGGGTGAGCAGGGCGGACGGAAAGGTGGCGTTGACGCCGACGTCGGTCGTCCCCAGGTGGACGCCGACCACGAGGGCGCCGAGCGAGAAGCCGCCTCCGTCCTGGGCGATGAGCGTCACGCGGTCTCCGGGGCCGACGCCGGCGGCTTCGGCGAAGGCCGGATTGACGGTCACCTCGTCCGCCTTCGAGGGGTCCGGCCGGCGCCCGTCCAGGATCCGGGGACGGTAGAGGGTGTGCCCCAGCCGCTCGTCGGCGAAGGCAAAGGCTCCGCCGGCGGGCATGTCCTGAGGGGCGACGGGCACGTAGTAGAAGCCGCCGGCGTCGGCTACGCCGGGCAGCCGCCGGATCTCCTCGGTCGCCGCCCGATCGTTCCGGGACGGCACGGAGACGAAGGCGTCGGGGGCCCGGGTCTCCGCCCGGAAGCGGTCCCAGGCGCTGTCGGCTCGGCGGGCCCCCACGAGGGCGGTGAGGGCGAACGCGCCGAACCCGCCCAGAACCAGGACGATGACCGCCAGCCCCTGCCACCGGCGGCGCAGGTCCGCTCGCGCCCAGAGCCACGCCGCACCCATTCAGCCGTCCCTCCGTTCCGCCACAGGAGCCGCCGCCGGTGTGAGCACGCCTCTAGTTGCCCACAATCAGGCCAGCGACACAAGGTGGCCGGCACACCCGGCCGGCTCGTGCCAGCACCATTTGCCTTGGGCGAGGCCCGGCGGGCGGCGGGGCCCGGCGGGCGGCGCGGCGTCAGGCGGCGGGCGCGGTCACCCAGATCCAGTAACTGGAGATCGGCGAGAGGACCGCGGCCAGCTTGTCGTCCCAGGCCGACACCCGCTCGATGGTGCGGGGGTCGTCCGTGGAGAGCGCCTTGCGAAAGAAGCTGGGCCGGATGTGGAAGAACAGCTCGTAGGGGAAGAAGCTGAACTGCTCGTGTCCGACGACCCGCAGGCCCGCCTGGCGGAAGGCCTCGAGGTGGCGGCGCTGGCCCTTGAAGAAGTACTTCTCCCGCTTCGGGGCCAGGCAGTTGAAGACGAGGGCGGGAGGTGAGGTGAGGCGGGCCTCGACCACGGCGACTCGGCCCTCGGCGCCGGCGACCCGCCCCGCTTCCCGGAGAAGGTCGGACGGGTTGTCCAGGTGGTGGAGAAGATTCTTCATGACCACCAGGTCCCGGCTGGCGGACGGCAGCCCGGCCGTGACCTCCAATGCGTCCCCGACGATCAGGTCGTCGCCCAGCGTCGGCCGGGCCAGCTCGAGCGCGGAGGCGGAGATGTCGGTCCCGGTGTACTCCACCTTGATGCCCCGCTCCGCCGCTACCCGGGAGATTCCGGCGCCCACGAAGCCTTCGCCGCAGCCGGGCTCGAACACTCGGTAGGGGCGGTCGAGGCCGGCTGCGTGCCCGAACGCAGTGGTTGCGTCAGGACCGAGGGCGAGGTCGAGGATCCTGCCGGCCAGGCGGTCGTGGTAGGAGCGGAACAACGGGTGGGCCAGCTGGTCGCGGACGGCCTCCGTCCGCTTGGCGTAGTGGCTGTCGTAGAACTCGCGCTGGAGGACCCGGTGGTCGCTACTGGTTTCCTGCACTGACCTCGACCAGGGGGATACGGGCGGCCACGTCGACCGGCTTGTGCTTCTCGGGCTTCGGCTTGGGGGGCCGAGGGCGGAAACGGCGGTCGACGAAGTTCACGACGCCGAGCTTCCACAGGATGTAGCCGGAGCGGCCGGGGAGCACCGTGAAGTCGGCGTGCTTGAGGTGGCCGTACGCCCGGTGGGCCAGGTACAGCAGGCGGAGGAAGGTGCCCAGGCGGGGATACATCTTCTGCGGCTCGGAGCTGGGCTTGACCCGCTTGAGCAGGAGGTTCCACACCTTGCGCGGCGGGCGCCACACGGCCAGCAGGTACAGGAGGATGTTGGCCCAACGGGGTGGGATGGTCATGTAGCTGGAGTTGATCCCGTCCAGCTCGATGCCCCGCTCGGTGAAGGCCCGCTCCAGCTCCGTGTTGGGGATGATCTTGAGCGAATAGATGTACAGGGTGTACGGCCTGTCGATCGTGTAGAGCAGCTCGAGCGTGTCGAGCACGTCCTGGCGGGTCTCGATCGGGTTGTCGACGATGATGTCGTAGGCCGGGGGGATGTGGTACTTGGCCGAGAACTTGGCGATGACCCGGCCTGCCTCCAGGATCCGCTCAGGCGGCGTGGGGCGCTTGTAGAAGTCGAGGATGACCTGGCTCCCGCTCTGGATGCCCATGCGCACCCGGTTCATGCCGGCCCACGTGAGGATCTCGAACTTGTCCTCCTTCACGTAGTTCGGGATCACGCCGTAGACGGTGAAGGGGATGGCCAGCTCCTCCCGCCACAGCTCGGCGAACT
>JALZEC010000317.1 GCA_030862235.1 Actinomycetota bacterium
GCGGAGACCTGATGGTCCCCGGGACGTGTGGTTCCGCACCCAGCCGCCAGGAGCCCCAGCGCGGCCACCCCGACGGCGACAGCCCGCCTCATAGAGCAAGAGGGAGCATACCGGTCCGCAACCATCCCTCCTAGCCATCTCCCTCGAGTTCTCGAGCCATTACCGTGAGCGCCTTGTCCGGCTCGACGCGCCCTTACGTGGCCGTGATCGGTGGGTCGAGCGCCGCCCTCGACGTCTGCCAGGTGGCCGAGGAGGTGGGCCGGGAGCTGGCACGGAACGGTGCCGTGCTCGTCTGCGGCGGTCTGGGCGGTGTGATGGCCGCCGCCTGCCGAGGGGCAAAGTCTGCGGGGGGCTTGACCGTCGGCATCCTTCCCGGGGCCACCCGCGAGGAAACGAACGCGTGGGTGGACGTGGCCGTCCCCACCGGGATGGGCGAGGCCCGCAACGCCCTCGTCGTCCGGACGGCGGACGCCCTGGTCGCCGTGGGCGGGGAGTTCGGCACCCTCTCGGAGATCGCCCTGGCCTTGAAGCTGGGCAAGCCAGTGGTGGGCATTGCCACCTGGGAGCTGGCCCAGAGCGGTCAGCCGGTGGACGACCCGATTGTCCGGGTCGATGATCCCGTCCAGGCGGCTCAAGCCGCCCTCCGCCTGGCGGCCAGTTTCGCCGACTCCGGGCACTGATTGCCTGATGGCCTAGGCCGTCTTTCGAAGGACCACCACCGACCGGGGCTCGAGCGCCAGCTCCTCGCCCCCTTTGAGGACCACCCCCTCCAGCAGGGGAGGTTCGGCGACGGCGTAGCCGAAGGACGTGTCCAGCACGAGGTCGTAGGTCAGCGCCCACTGCTTGCTGGGCAGCTGGAAGTGGACCGGCCGCGAGCCGTTGATGAGCACGAGGAAGCTGTCGTCCACCAGGTGCTCACCCCGTGGGCCGGGCTCGCCGATCTGCTCGCCGTTGAGAAACATGCCCAAGGACTGGATGCGGCCCGACAGCCACTCTCGCTCGGTCATCTCCTTCCCATTCGGACCGAACCAGGCGATGTCGGCCAAGCCGGTGCCGTGGATGGGCCGGCCCTGGAAGAACCGGCGGCGACGCAGCACCGGGTGCTGGCGCCGCAGGGCGACCAGGCGACGGGTGAAGGCCAGCAGGTCCGCCCGCTCCTCGTCCAGGTTCCAGTCGTACCAGGAGACCTCGTTGTCCTGGCAGTAGGCGTTGTTGTTGCCCTTCTGGGTGCGACCGATCTCGTCCCCGCCGAGCAGCATGGGCACGCCCTGGGACAGGAGGAGGGTGGCCAGGAAGTTCCGCTGCTGGCGCCGGCGGAGGTTCAGCACTCGGGCGTCGGTCGTCGGCCCCTCGACCCCGCAGTTCCAAGACCGGTTGTCGTCGCTCCCGTCCCGATTGCTTTCGCCGTTGGCCTCGTTGTGCTTGTGGTTGTAGGAGACCAGGTCGGCGAGCGTGAACCCGTCGTGGGCGGTCACGAAGTTGATGGACGCGAAGGGGCGCCGGCCGTTGGCCTGATAGAGATCGGACGAACCGCTCAGGCGGTACCCCATCTCGGCCAGGCTCGCCCCGTGCCCCCGCCAGAAGTTCCGGACCGCGTCTCGGTACTTCCCGTTCCACTCCGTCCACAGGACGGGGAAGTTGCCGACCTGGTAGCCCCCCTCTCCGACGTCCCACGGCTCGGCGATGAGCTTGACCTGGGAAACCACCGGGTCCTGGTGGATCAGGTCGAAGAACGCCGACAGCCGGTCCACCTCATGGAAACCGCGAGCCAGGGCCGAGGCGAGGTCGAACCGGAAGCCGTCGACGTGCATCTCGGTCACCCAGTACCGGAGGCTGTCCATGATGAGACGGAGGACCTCAGGATGGCGGGCGTTGAGGGTGTTGCCCGTGCCCGTGTAGTCCATGTAGAGCCGGGCGTTGCCCTCGACCAGCCGGTAGTAGCTGGCATTGTCGATGCCACGGAAGCTCAGCGTCGGGCCCATGTGATTGCCCTCGGCGGTGTGGTTGTAGACAACGTCGAGGATCACCTCGATGCCGGCGGCGTGCAGGTTGCGGACCATGGCCTTGAACTCCCGCACCTGGTGCCCCCGCCCTCCGGTGGACGAGTAGCCGGCGTGGGGGGCGAAGAAACCGAGGGTGTTGTAGCCCCAGTAGTTGGTCAGCCCTCGCCTAATCAGGTCGTGCTCGGAGACGAAGTGGTGGACCGGCAGCAGCTCCACCGCGGTGACGCCCAGGCGGAGGAGGTGCTCGATGGCGGGCGGGGTGGCCAGGCCGGCGTAGGTGCCGCGGAGCGGCTCGGGCACCTGGGGGTGACGGGCGGTGAACCCTTTGACGTGCGTCTCATAGATCACGGTGTCGTGCCAGGGGGTGTTGGGACGCTTGTCGTCCCCCCAGGGGAACAGGGTGTCGGCCACCACCGCCTTGGGCACGTGAGGGGCGGAATCCCGGTGGTCGGGGACGCGGTCGTCGCCGCCCACCACGTACCCGAAGACGGAGTCGTCCCAGTCCAGCTCGCCGTCGATGGCGCCGGCGTAGGGGTCGAGGAGGACCTTTGCCGGGTTGAACCGCTGGCCCCATTCCGGGTTGTAGGGGCCGTGGACCCGGTACCCGTAGCGCTGGCCGGGCCCGACCCCGGGCACATAGCCGTGCCAGACGAAGGCCGTCACCTCCTCCAAGGGGAGACGCGTCTCCCGGCCGCCGCTGTCGAACAGGCAGAGCTCCACCCGGTGGGCTCCCTCCGAAAAGAGGGCGAAGTTGGTACCCTCTCCATCCCATGTGGCCCCCAGTGGATTGGGGGAACCCGGCCACACAGAGGCGACGAAGTCCATCGGAGTAGCTTCGCTCACGAGAGGCCGGACACGCACAGTGGCGTCCCCGTGATCCTTGAGGACAGAGAGCGATGTCCAGGAACCCTCTAGACCGCGAGAGGTTCCACCGGCTCCAAGGCTGGTGGTCGGAGCTGCCGCTCTCCTACCGCGTCAACACCGTCCTCTACCTGCTGGGCGCCCTGGGCATCATCGTCGTGCTGGTCAACGTAATGACGGGGGACGACGACCCCCGTCAGACACAGGTGGCGGCGGGTATGTCCGTTACGACCACCACCTCGTTCCGAGGAATCGGCCCGACGACGACGCGGCTCAACGCTCCCACCACGTCCTCGACCGTGGCGGATGGGACGACGACCACCGTGGCGTCCGTAGCCCAGTCCGGCGTCGTGGGCGGCGGGGCCGGAGCTTCCTCCTCAGGCGGTGGCGGCGGTACGGGCGGAGGGGGCGCAGGCGGGGGTGGTACGGGTGCCGGTGGCAGTGGTGGCGGCGGTGGTGGAGACGGCGGTGGTGGTGGGAGCGGAAACACCGACCCGAGCACCGCTCCGACGGATCCGCCGACGTGCGGGAACAGCACCGACCCGCGCTGCGGTCGCCATTCCTGGGACCCGCCGCCGGCAGTCAACCAGTTCCCGGCCTACGACGAACACTTCGTGGTGATTGGTTCGCGAACGGTCGGGCAACCGGTCACCATCGGCGTTTCGGTCAGGGAGCCGGATCACTCCCTGGCCAACGCCTGTGGGGTCATGAACTTCGGCGACGGGTCGCCCTCGCAGTTCACCGGGAACTGCCAGCCCCGCCCCTGCCCAGAGCGATACGGGCCGTGGACGCCTCCGACCCCGTCTCCCGGGAATCGGACGTTCGTGTTCCAGCACACGTACACGTCGCCGGGCGAGAAGGTGCTGACGTTCCAGTTGGAGAGCCGGGACGACTGCTGGGATCCGTATGGCACGCTCCTCGGCACCTCGATCCGCACGGGGAAGCTCGTGATCTTGGTGCCAGGAACCACGACCACTTCACCGGGGACGTAGCCCAAGGGCAGAGGCAGGGCGCTTAAAACGCCTCCAGTGAGGGTTCGAATCCCTCCGTCCCCACTCCGCCCCCCTCGTCCCCCTCGGTCCCCCTCGGATTGCGCCACGCGGCCCTACCTGACTGCCATCACCTCCCCTCACGCCGCCCGGGCCGGTGGGTCCACGACCTCGAGGGCGGCCAGCAACTCACGGCGGAGCAGCTCCGCCTCGGCTCCTTGGACCTTCGCGCTGTTGACCACTACGACCCCCTCGACCAGATCGGCGAGAACCGCCGCCATGGCCCGACCCCGCACCCGCACGGCGATCACGACACCTCCGTCGGCTCGCTGGCGCACCGTGCGGTCGGCCCCTGTCAGACCGGGTGGGCTCCGAAAGGCCGGTGCGGCCAGGCCGCGGGCACGGCATTCGAGGGCCAGGCGCCGTGCGGCATCGGCGAAGCGCAGCGAGGAGGCGGATTCGGGCACGGGTCAAGAATGGCAGGAGGGTGTGACAGTCGGGCCGTCCCTCTGGGCGTGGCCGGAGGTGCACCGGTTGTGGCCGGACCAGCCAGCAGACAGGCTATGGACATGAGCGATCCCGAGGAACGCCAGCCGCCGAACGAAACCGAGGCGCCACCGTCTCGCCCGTCTGTCCCGGCCCAGCCGGGCGGCCAGGAGCGGGCGGGGTCTCCGGGGTCGCCGCCGAACCCGGCGGGGCCGAGCGGACCCGTCCCGGCGTCAGGCACCCCCGAGAGCCCCGGGACGCCCGGGCCTCAGCCCGGTACGCCTGGGCCGCAGCCCGGTACGCCGCCGCCGCAGCCCGGTACGCCCGGGCCTCAGCCGGGTACGCAGCCGCCGCCGCAGCCCGGTACCCCGCCGCCGCAGCGGACCACCCCTCCTGCGCCCCAGCCCG
>JALZEC010000324.1 GCA_030862235.1 Actinomycetota bacterium
ACCCTGAGCTGTACGAGCGTCACGGCGGGGCCACACCCGAGGCGCTGGTCGAGTCGGCGCAGCGCGAGCTCGCCTACTTCGACGAGGTCGGGTTCGAGGACGTGAAGATCTCGGTGAAGGCGTCGAGCGTGCCACTGATGATCGAGGCCTACCGCCAGCTGTCCCAGGTGACCGACCACCCCCTTCACCTGGGCGTCACCGAGGCCGGCCCTCCGCCCGCCGGACTCATCAAGGCCACCGCCGGCATCGCTTCCCTCCTGGCCGACGGCATCGGCGACACCATCCGCTACTCGCTGACCGCCGACCCCGTCGAGGAGGCCAAGGCCGGGCGCCAGCTCCTCGAGGCCCTCGGCCTGCGGGAGCGCAGGAGCGTCGACCTGATCGCCTGCCCGTCCTGCGGCCGGGCCGAGATCGACGTCATCCAGGTGGCCAAGGACGCCGAGGCGGCCCTGGCCCAGCGGAACCTGCCCATCCAGGTGGCGGTCATGGGGTGCGTGGTCAACGGACCGGGCGAGGCCCGCACGGCCGATCTGGGCATCGCCGCCGGGCGGGGCAAGGGCCACCTGTTCGTGAAGGGCCAGGTCGTGCGGGTCGTCCCCGAGGACCAGATGGTCGAAGCCCTGGTCGAGGAGGCCCAGCGGTTGGTGGCCGAGGGTGCGGAGGCCCGCCTGGCCGCCGCCGACCTGGGTGCGGCCGAGGAGACGGAACGGGTCCGCCGGCAACTGCTGGCCGTGCAGGGCGACGATCCCAACGCCGTCAACCAGCGGGTCGAGCTAATCCAGAAGGAGCTGGGCTGAGTTGTGCTGCGGGGCACGCGCGGCCTACTGACTACGCCCGCAGCTGCCGGCCGGGCCCCAGCCCCGCCGGCTCCGCATAGGAGCCCCTCAATACCGGCTGGCCTGGAGGCGGAAGAGCTCGGCGTAGCGGCCGCCGGCGGCGAGGAGGGCGTCGTGGGTGCCCTGTTCCTCGATGCGCCCGTCGTGGAGCACGACGATCAGGTCGGCCATCCGCACGGTCGAGAACCGGTGCGAGACGAGGAGAGTGATCGGCCGGTGCCCATTGGTGCCGCCCGCCATGGCTGCGAACCGCTCGAACACCTCGTGCTCGGCGCGGGCGTCGAGGCTGGCGGTCGGCTCGTCGAGAGCAAGGAGGAGCGGAGCCGGGCGCATCAGTCCCCGAGCCAGGGAGACCCGCTGCCACTCGCCCTCGGAGAGGTCGATCCCTCCTGGGAACCAGCGCCCGAGCTGGGTCTCGAAGCCCGAAGGCAACCGCTCGATCACCGAGTCGGCACCGGCCTGGCGGGCTGAGGCGCCGACCCGGTCGAGATCGGCCACGGCGGGAAGGTCGCCGACGCCGACCGCCTCTCGGGCCACGAGCTGGAAGCGGACGAAGTCCTGGAAGGCAACGCTGGTGCGGGCGCGCCACTCCTCCAGGTCGAGGTCCCGGAGGTCGATCCCGTCGACCAGGATGCGGCCCTCGGTCGGGTCGTAGAACCGGCACAGCAGCTTCACCAGGCTCGTCTTGCCCGCCCCGTTCTCTCCCACCAAGGCGATGGTGGCGCCGGGCGGTAGGTGGAGGGAAATGTCGGTCAGGACCGCCGTTTCCGTGCCCGGGTAGGTGAAGCTGACCCGCTCGAGGGTGATGCCCGTCGTGACCTGGGCGGGAACGGGGTGGGCCGCGCCACGGGGTTTGGCCTTCACCGACGGTTCGTACTCCAGAAGCCAGAGGTAGCGCTCGCCGACGAAGGACAGCTCGGCCATCCACGCCGCCTGCCGGGCCATGCCCTGCACCTCCCCGATCGCCGTCCGCGTGACCTGCACGGCGAGGGCGACGTCGCCCAGGCTGGCTCGGCCCCGAAGGGCGAGCCAGCCCATGAACCCGATCGCTCCCGCCATGGCGACGCCGTACAGGGCTCCGCTCGCCACCGCTACCCGGGTCCGCCGTACCTGGTCGTGGAACAGCGCCGTGATGTAGTGGTCGGTGATCGTCTCGTGCCGCGCCAACAGCTCCGGACCCAAGCCGAACAGGCGCACTTCCTTGGCCGCCATTGGCGTAGTGGCCAGGTCGAGGTAGTGCTGGGCCAGCCGTTCCTCGGGCGCGGTCTGGTCGTAGCGGGCGAAGTGGCGGCGGTAGGCCTGGAACTGGAGGACGACACCGGGAAGGGCGACCATCGGCATCAGCACCAAAGCGGGGTGGACGACGGCCAGGAGCACCACCGAGCCGAGCAGGGAGAACAGGGTCCCCGAGACGGTGTTGAGGTTGAGGAAGGCGAAGTAGGGGATGAACGACCGGTCCTTGACCAGCTTGACCTTGTCGGCGAACTCCGCCCGTTCGAGGTGCTCGAGACCGGCGGCCTCGCCGGCCACGGTCATCAGCCGCTGCTCGACTGCCTGGCTCACCCGCTCGCCCGTCTCGGCCAGCCAGATGTTGCCGGTGACGTCGCTCAGGATCCGCGACGCGATCACGACCGCCAGGCCGATGCCGCCGGTGACCCACGCTCGAGTCGCCGCCCCGTCGGCGATGGCGTCGACCACAAGCTTGAGGGCGAGGGCCGTGACGGTTGTGAGCACGCCCCAGACCACGGCCACGACCAGGAGGGCGACGGCCCGGCTGCGGGCGGCCTCCCAGGCAAGCCGCATCAGCGCGCCGTAGACGTGCGCCATCTTGCGGATCGCGCCAGCACGCGGAGTGGGCAGCTGCTCGCTCACTCCAGCCGTCCCGTAATCCGGCCTGCTTGGCCCGAACGCCCGGACCGGCCTGCGGGGCCCGAACGGCCGGACCGGGGTGCGTGGCCCGAACGCCCCGACTCGTAGTGCGACGCCTGCAGGGCGTACAGCTCGGCGTACCCGCCGGCGGCGGCCACCAGCTCCTCGTGGCTACCGTCCTCGGCCACGCGGCCATCCCGAATCAGAACGATGCGTTCGGCCATCCGCACCGTCGAGAAGCGGTGTGACACGAGGAGCGTGGTCGAATCCCGGCTGAGGTCGGCGAAGCGCTCGTAGAGCTCGTGCTCGATCCGGACATCCAGGTTGGCCGTGGGCTCGTCGAGGCAGAGGATGTCCGCGCCGCCTCCCAGCTGGGCCATCACCGCCCGGGCTAGCGCCACGCGCTGCCACTCCCCTCCGGAGAGTTCCACGCCCCCGAACTCGCGTGCCAATACGGTGTCCCACCCCTCCGGGAGGGACTGGATCCGCTCTAGCACGCCCACCGCTCGGGCGGCGTCCTCCAGGAGCGGCCGGTCCCGCAGCCGGCGTACGGCGCCGAACCCCACGTTGTCGGCGGCCGAGAGCTGGTAGCGGACGAAGTCCTGGAAGATGACCGCCAGCCGGGCGCGAAGGCGCTCCAGGTCGAGGTCCCGCAGGTCGACGCCGTCCAAGGTGATCGACCCCTCGGTCGGGTCGTAGAACCGGGCCAGGAGCTTGACCAGGGTCGTCTTTCCAGCGCCGTTCTCGCCCACGACGGCGAGGGAGCTGCCCGCGGGGACCCACAGGTCGAGCCCGTCCAGCACCAGGCGGTCCGTCTGGGGGTAGGCGAACGTCACTCCCGAGAACCGGATCCCCCGCTCGGGGGGCGATTCGGGAAGCGCCTTCGGCTCCCGCACCTCCAACCGGGGCTGGGTCTTGGCCAGGTCGAGGATGCGCACCGCCGAGGGCAGGTAGAAGCTGTTGCGCCGGGCGTTTCCTGCCTCCTTGAACAGCTGCATGACCGCGGCCAGCAGGCCGATGGCGGCGGTGGCGGCGGCCGTGAACGTCCCGATGTCAGTCCGGCCGTCGATGGCGGCGCTGAGCATGACCACGAAGGTGAAGGCCAGGGCGGCCAGGGCCACGATGTGGAGCGCGAGGAGGATCACGAAGCTCCGGTGGCGGCTGGCCCACAGTTCCCGGACGCTGGCCAGCCAATGTGAGGCCTGCCGGTCACGCACCCAGGGGGCCAGGCCGAAGACCCGTAGCTCCTTGCCTGACTCTCGGAGTATCGACAGGTCCCGGTAGTAGTCCGCCCGCCGGCTGTCGGCTGACCCTTTCCACCGGGCCAGCCCGATGACGGCCTGGAAACGCCAGGTCGCCCACGCCCCGGGAACGCAGGTGAGGATGATGAGGGCCGGAACCCACCCGGCGAAGGTGGCCGCCACGGCGGCCATGGCTACGACCTGGGCCACCTGCTGGACGGCCTGGGTGAAGGAACCGAGGGTGTGGACCGGACCAAACCCAATCCAGTGCGACACCTGAAGCTCGTCGCGGAACTCCGGGTCTTCGAACCAGGCCAGCCCGGGAAGGGCAATCGTCGCCGTCATCAGCCGCCGCCCGAGGTACGCCTCGAACCGGCGCTGGAGCCCGAACAGGACGGCTTGGCCGAGGGGCCCGAGAACCTGGGCGATCAGGACGGCTACGGCCATGACCACGACCGCCGCCCGCACTTCGGCGGCCGCGGCCGACCCCGATCCCAGGCGCACGGCGTCAGGCATGGCCTTGAGGAAGCGGCCCGTCTGGCCGACCACGACCCCGGGCGCCACCCCTTGAACGAGGGTGAGGACGAGCATGGCCACAGCCAGCGGAGGCGAGGATCTCACGACCAATCCGAGGCCGCGCACCCCCGCCCGGAGCTCTTCCCGCGGGGAGACGGCCGCCTTGCCGTCGGAGGTCGTCACCGAACCGAAGGTACTGCTCGCCCCGCAGAACGGCCGGCTGTTTCTGCGCATGCGCGCCGTCCGGCGGGGGGCAGCCGGTATACTCCTGTCCGCTCTACCGTTCTCTAGAAGTGCTGGCCAAGCGTGGGCGGGGAGCCCACGCTTTTTGATTCTTGGAAGAAGGGAGGAGGCCAGAATGCGCAACGATGACGTCGGCGAGCGAGTGCGTGACCTGGTCACCCCCTCGCTCGACCAGGCCGGTATCGAGCTCTTCGACGTCGAGCTGTCGGCCAACGTCCTGCGCGTGAGCATCGACCGTCCGGGGGGCGTCGACCTCGACACGATCAGCGAAGCCTCCAAGCTCGTCTCGGCCGAGCTCGACCGCCGAGGCGACGACCTGATTCCCGGCCGCTACGTCCTCGAGGTGTCGAGCCCGGGCGTGGAGCGTCCCCTCCGCACGCCGGCCCACTTCCAGCGGGCGATCGGCAGCACCGTCGCGCTCAAGACGTTCCCGGGCACCGACGGCGAACGGCGGGTCGAAGGAGTGCTCGAGGCGGCCGACGAAGAAGGCGTCGTCGTGGCCGGCCGGGCCATCCCCTACACCGACATCGAGAAGGCTCGCACCCGTTTCGTCTGGCCGGAGTCTTCGCGCCCGCGCCGCCAGCCGAAGGGCCCGTCCCGGCCTGGTGCCGGAACGCGTTCGCGAAAGGCAGGTTCCCGCCCATGACCACGAACTTCGAGCTCATGGAGGCCCTCCAGGTCATCGAGCGGGAGAAGGGCATCTCGGTCGACGCGCTCCTCGAGGCACTGGCCAACGCCCTCGTCTCCGCCTACAAGCGCATGCCGACCGCTGCCGAGGAGGCCTTCGTCACCATCGACCCCGACACCGGGGAGATGCACGTCTACGCCCAGGAGCTGGACGAGGACGGCAACGTCGTCCGGGAGTGGGAGGACACGCCCGACGACTTCGGCCGCATCGCCGCCCAGACGGCCAAGCAGGTGATCCTGCAGCGCATCCGCGAGGCCGAGCGGGAGATGAAGTACGAGGAGTACGCCGGCCGTGAGGGCGACATCGTCACCGGCATCATCCAGCAGGGTGACAGCCGGTACACCCTCCTCGATCTGGGCAAGGTCGAGGCCCTGCTGCCGCAGGCCGAGCAAGTGCCCTACGAGCGGTACGACCCGGGCACGCGGCTGAAGGCGTACATCGTCGAGGTGCGTAAGACGTCCAAGGGCCCCCAGATCGTCGTCTCCCGGACCCACCCGGGGTTGATCAAACGGCTGTTCGAGCTGGAGGTGCCCGAGATCAGCGACGGGGTCGTGGAGCTCAAGGCCGTGGCTCGGGAACCCGGGCATCGCACCAAGATCGCCGTCTGGTCGAACGACTCCAACGTCGATCCGGTGGGGGCCTGTGTCGGTGCTCGAGGCGCCCGAGTGCGGATGGTCATGAACGAGGTGCGGGGCGAGAAGGTCGACATTGTCCCCTTCTCCGAGGACCCACAGGAGTTCGTGATGAAAGCCCTGTCACCGGCCAAGGTGAAAGAGGTCCGCATCGACGAGGGGACGGGGGCGGCCGAGGTGATCGTCCCCGACTACCAGCTCTCGCTCGCCATCGGCAAGGAGGGCCAGAACGCCCGCCTGGCCGCCCGCCTCACTGGCTGGCGCGTCGACATCAAGAGCGAGAGCCAGCTGGCCGAGGAGGAGGCGGGCTACGCCGAGGAGGAATGGGCCGAGGGCGAGTGGGTGACGGACGACACCGGCTCGATGGTGTGGAAGCCGGCCGACGGGTCGGAGTCCCTCACCGCGGCCCAGTGGGAGTCGGGCGAGCCCGAAGAGGTAGCTGGCAACGGAGCCACAGGCGGGACCGGTGCCGCCGACGCTGCCCCAGACCGGACCGACGAGCCGGCGTCGCCTCCATCACCGCAGCAGGAGACGGGGGCATAGGCGAGCGAGGCCACCCGTCCGAGGGGCCGGTCCGGACGTGTATCGGCTGCCGCCGCCGGGCGGCGCCCGCCGACCTGGTGCGCGTGGTGGCCCGTGAGGGAGGGATCGTCGTTGCCGGCCGGAGCCTGCCCGGACGCGGAGCGTGGCTCTGCAAGGACTCGCCGGGGTGCGTCGAGGTGGCCCGCCGTCGCAAGGCGTTCAACCGAGCACTGCGGGTGGAAGTACGAGGGGAAGCGATCGACCAGCTGCAAACGGAGCTGGCAGATCGTGCGAGGATGGTATGACGTGTCGTCCCGGCCCTCCGGCCGGGTGACAGGGAACGCCGGGGTCGATTCGGTTCGCACGGTTCGGTGCGAACC
>JALZEC010000330.1 GCA_030862235.1 Actinomycetota bacterium
AGGCTGGCCGGATCGGACACGTCGCGGAGCAACCCCACTACGTCGGTCAGGTACACGAGCTTCTCGGCTCCGAGGGCAGCGGCCACGGCGCCGGCAGCGACGTCGGCGTTGATGTTGTAGGCCTGGCCCTCGGTGTCGGTCCCGATGGTGGCGACCACCGGAATCAGCTCCTGGGCCAGCAGGCGCTCGACGATCGAGCTGTTGACTGCCACCACATCCCCCACGAACCCGAGGGCGGGGTCGCGGGCCGCGGCGGTGATGAGCCCGGCGTCCTCACCCGAGAGTCCCACGGCCAGGGGACCGTGCACGTTCACCGCGGCCACGATGTCCCGGTTGACCTTGCCCACCAGCACCATGCGGGCGATGTCGAGCGTGTCGGCGTCGGTCACCCGGAGCCCGTCCCGGAACTCGGGCGTCTTTCCCAGCCGGTTCATGAGGACCCCGATCTGGGGACCTCCTCCGTGGACGACCACCGGCCGCATGCCGACCGAGCGCATGAGAACCACGTCCTGGGCGAACAGCGCGGCCAGCTTGTCGTCTGCCATTGCCGCCCCGCCGTACTTGACGACGACGACCTTTCCCCAGAACCGACGGATGTAGGGCAACGCCTCAGCGAGGACGGCCGCCTTGTCCAGCGCCGCCGTGGCGGCCGGGCTCAACAGGCCGCTCATGTCACGCCGCTCATGTCACGACGTCCGCATGTTCTCGGCGATGTAGCCCGGGGAGAGGTCGGTGGTCAGCACTCCCGCCCGACCGTCGCCCGCCCCCAGGTCGACCGTCACCTCGACCATGCGGCCAGCGAGGTGGGCGGCCACCGCCGTCCGGTCGTGGTCGAGGGCCACCCCGTTGCGACATACCACGGTCCCTCCGTAGGCGACGGAGATCTGGTCGGGCGAGAAGGCTGCCCCCGACGATCCCGCCTCGCTCACGATCCGGCCCCAGTAGGGGTCGGCCCCGTGCAGCGAGCACTGCACGAGCTGGCTCTCGGCGATGCGGCGGGCAGCCCGGCGGGCGTCCTCGTCGGAGGCCGCGCCCTGCACCTTGATGGTCGCCACCTTGGTCGCCCCCTCGGCGTCGTCGGCCATCTGCTCGGCCAGCTCGCCGCAGGCGAGGGTGAGGGCGTCGGTCAGGGGGCGGTCCGCCACCTTCCCGAGCTTCCCGCTGGCCAGCACGATCACCGTGTCGTTGGTCGACGTCGACCCGTCCACCGACAGGGCGTTGAACGTCTCGGCCACCGCCGCTCGCAGCGCACGCTGGAGCTGCTCGGGGGTGCTGGTGGCGTCGGTGGTCAGCACGGCGAGCATGGTCGCCAGGTTCGGGGCGAGCATGGCCGCCCCCTTGGCCATGCCGCCCACGGTGTGGAGGCCGACCCCGATCGCCGTCTCCTTCACCCTTGTGTCGGTGGTGAGGATGGCCCGGGCCGCCCGCTCGCCGCCGGAGACGTCACCCTTCTTGGCCGCCAGCAGGGGCTCGACGCCCCCCAGCACGGCGTCGATCGGGAAGGGAATCCCGATGAGGCCGGTCGAGCACACCAGCACGTTCTCGGGGGCGCAGTCGAGCCCCTTGGCCACCGCCGCACACGTCTGCTCGGCGTGGGCCAGCCCGTCTACCCCGGTGGCGGCGTTGGCGTTGCCGCTATTCAGGACGACGGCCGACGCGTACCCCCCGGTCGCCTCCAGGTGGTCCCTCGTCACGAGCACGGGCGCCGCCTGCACCCGGTTGGACGTGAACACCGCCGCCGCGGGAACCGGCACCCCGTCCGCCGTCGCCACCAGGGCCAGGTCGAGGAGGTCGTCCGCCTTGATCCCGCAGTGGACACCCGCGGCCACGAAGCCCTTCGGCCTCGTCACGCTCATCCGGCCACCACCTGGCGAGGGCGTCCCCATTCGACCTGGATGCCGCAGAGCGGCGCCCCGGCGTCCGCTACCGCGGGCGGCGCTGCGCTTCGGTGCTCGCTCACGGGTACACGCCGATCGCTGACAGGCCGGTGGTCTCGTCGAGACCGAGCAACAGGTTGGCGCACTGCACGGCCTGCCCGGACGCCCCCTTGACCAGGTTGTCGAGAGCGGCGAGCACCACCACCCATCCCGTGCGGGCGTCGAAGCGGGCGGTCAGATGCACGGCGTTCGAACCCCACGTCGCCTTGGTCGAGGGCGAGGACGGCCGGATCACGACGAACGGCTCGCCCGCGTAGGCCGCGGCCAGCAACGCGAGGAGGTCTTCCGTCGACGTCACGCCTCCGGCCCCGCCGGCCGGGCGGGCGTAGCAGGTAGCGAGGATGCCCCGGGTCATCGGCGCCAGGTGGGGGGTGAACAGCACGCGGGCGCCGGTGACCTGTTCCATCTCGGGCGTGTGGCGGTGGTCGAGGAGGCCGTAGGCGATGAAGTCCTCGTTGACGGTGCCGAAGTGGGTCGTGTGCTTGAGCCCCCGGCCTGCTCCCGACACGCCGCTGGCGGCGTCAACGATCACGCCGTCGGGCGCGATGACCCCCGCCCGCACGAGCGGGGCAAGGGCCACGGCGGCGGCCGTGGGGTAGCAGCCCGGGGCGGCGACGCCGTCGGCCTTGGCGATCTCCTCCCGGTTCAGCTCGGGAAGCCCGTACGCCAGGCGGCCCAGCAGCTCGGGGCAGGCGTGCCTCTCGCCGTACCAGTGCTCGTACGCGCTGGCGTCGAGGAGCCGGAAGTCGGCGGCCAGGTCGACCAGCGGGCGCCCCTGCTCGAGGAGCTCCGGCACCAGCTGCTGGGAGGCGCCGTGAGGCAGGGCGAGGAACACGAGGTCGACGTCCCCGGCCAGCGCCGGATGGTACTGACGGAACACCATCTCCCCGTAGGCGGCGGCCAAGCTCGGATAGAGCTCGGCGACCGGCGCGCCCGCCGAGGTGTCGGCCGTGGCCCACGCGACCTCGAACTCGGGATGTGAGTGGCAGAGGCGGAGGAGCTCGGCCCCTGTGTAGCCGGAGCCACCGATCACACCGATCCGGTACATTCGCCGATCATACACAATGGTGAATGTCTATGCACGACTCGGGCCCGGGGGGGCGGCGGACCGTGGATCAGGCGGCTGGCTGCTCCAGAAAATGCCTCCGGTCGCGCTAGGCGGTCCGGTCCGGTGTGGCGAAGAGGATCGACTGCGCACGGCGGGGCACGTCGATCACCTCCGCGTCCACCCGAAACCCGCACTCCTCCAGCCACGCCCGGTACTCCTCCTCGCTGTGGGTGTCCCCGCTTCCGTTCACCAGCATCTGTACGGCGAACACGTCGGCCACGGGCTGACGGTTGCGAAGGAATGTCACCACGGCCACTCCCCCGCCCGGCGCTACCACCCGCCGCAAGTTGCGGTAGAGCAGGCGGTTGCGCTCGCCGTCGAAGGTATGGGTGATGCCCGCGCAGAAGGCGAGGTCGAACGGACCCTCGGGGAGCACCTCGAAGAAGCTGCCAGGGAACAGCTCCACGCCCGCTTTGGCGAGCTCCCCCTGGCGCTCGACCAGCTCCACCATGTGCGGGAGGTCCTGCATGGTGGCGCGCAGCCCCCGGCGGGTGAACTCGAGCGAGTACTCCCCGTGCAGCCCTCCCAGGTCGAGCACCGTGCGGGCCTCCGGGAACCGGGCCAGGCACAGGTCGACCACGGTCGGCGCCGCAGCGCGGGCGGTCGTGCCCAGGGCCTGGAGGAACAGCTGCGGCTGTACCGAGCCGGTCTGGGGCTCGTCGGGAAGGCCCGTGCCCAGCCGGTCGTCGATCGAGGCGGCCCACCGGCGGAGGGCACGGGCGTGATGGCGGAGACGGGCGGCCGCCTCCCCGTCGGGAACCTCGGCGCCGAGCGCGTAGCTCGCCCCCTGCCGCTCGACGACCCCCCATGCGCTCAAGGCGTCGAGGACCACCCGAAGGCCGTGGGCATCGAGGTTGAGGTCCTTGGCCATCTCGTCGGCCGTCCCCGGCAGCCGCGTCAGCACCCCGGCCTCGGCGACGGCGTCGAACAGCAGAACCATCCGCCAGTCGGCGACCGCACCGGGGGGCGCGAGGAAGGAGAGATCCGGGTGCTCGGTCATGGCTCCAGCCTGTCACGCGGCGAAACGCGGGCCGTTCGCGGGGAGACTGGGTGATGATCGAACCGCCATGAACGAATCCGTGCTCGACACCCCTCCGACGCCGACGCCGCCCGTGCGCCCAGCGAGGCGATACACCGTGCTGGCCGCCGCCCTCGTCGCGGTGGCGGTCGGCGCGGTGATCGTCGCCGCGAACAGCGATCCGGGGAGGCTGGGCCCCCAGAAGGTGGACCCGCAGCAGCTCCCCCGGGAGGGCGGCGTGCCCGACCTCCCGGTCGGGAGGGTCTGGCTGAACTCGCCGCCTCTCGCCTCCGCCGACCTGGACGGCCAGGTCGTGCTCTACGACTTCTGGACGTACTCCTGCGTGAACTGCGTCCGCACCCTCCCCTACCTGCGGGCGTGGTACGACCGCTACCGGGTGGACGGGCTGGTGATCGTCGGCGTGCACTCCCCCGAGTTCGACTTCGAGCAGTCCCGCGCCAACGTGGAGGACGCCACGCGCCGGCTCGGAGTGACGTGGCCGGTCGTCATGGACAACGACCTCGCCATCTGGGACTCGTTCAACAACGCCTACTGGCCGGCGAAGTACGTGACCGACAGGGACGGGCAGATCCGCTACCGCCACATCGGCGAGGGCCGGTATGACGAGACGGAGGACGTCCTCCGATCGCTCCTCGGCGTCGACCCCGCGTCGCCCCGCGCCCTCGAGCGGCCGTCCGACGAACCGGACCCCGCCTCCTACCGGGACATCACCCGCGAGATCTACTTGGGAACCCAGCGAGGCACGGCCGGAGCCAGGCCGGGACGGACGACGTACCCCGAGCCCCCGCCCCTTGCCACCGGTGAAGCTCGGATCGTGGGCGACTGGGAGGCGGACGCCCACAGCGTCACCGCCCGGTCCCCGGGCGCCGTCATCGTCCTCGCCTACCGCGCCGCCGAGGTCAACCTCGTCCTCGCCGACCGGCCGCTGGCCGACCCGATCGAGGTGGTGGTCGAGCTGGACGGGGCACCGGTGCCTCCCGACGCTCGTGGCCCCGACCTCAGGCTGGACGGCTCGGGCGCCACGATCCTGACCGTGGACCACGACGGCATGTACCGGCTGGTCAAGGGGGCGAACGTGGAGGAGCACACCCTGCGCCTGACCGTCCGGGCACCGGGGGTGGCTGCCTTCGCCTTCACCTTCGGCGCCTGACGTGCTCACCGATCTGGTGGCGCTGTTCGGGGCGGGAGTGGCCTCGTTCCTGGCCCCCTGCGTCGTTCCCCTCGTCCCTGCCTACCTCGGCGTGATCGCCGCGTCCCCGCCGGGAGGGAGCGACCGCTTCCGCACCCCCGGCGCCGGGCCCGATGAGGTCGGTTCCCCCTCTCCCTCCGTCGCCGCCACCGGCCTCTTCGTGCTCGGCTTCGCCGTCATCTTCGCCGGCCTGGGTGCGGCGGCGGGCCTGGTCGGCTCGTCGTTCGACGACGTGCAGGACGCCGTGCAGCGGATCGGCGGGGTCCTCGTGATCGTGCTCGGCCTCGCCCTTCTCGGCGTCGTCCGGGGCCCGCTGGCCCGGGAGCGCCGCCTCCTGTCCACCGTTCCCCGGGTGGCGGGGCGGGCCCGACCCTTCGTCCTCGGTGTCGCCTTCGGAGCGGCCTGGACCCCCTGCGTCGGCCCTCTCTTGGGCGCGGCCCTGACCGTCGCCGCCGCCTCCGGAGAGGCGGCCCGCGGCGCTCTCCTCCTGCTCGCCTACGCCCTCGGTATAGGCGTCCCCTTCCTGCTGGCCTCCCTCGGTCTCGCCTCCTCGCCCGCTGTGGCCTTCCGCCTCCGTCGCATCGGTCCCCCCCTCCAGCGAGTGGGCGGTGTCCTGCTCGTCGTGCTCGGGGTCCTGCTGCTCACCGGGACGTACTCCTCCCTCACGTCCTACCTGGCCCGTTTCACCCCCTCGGTCGGAGGCCTGTGACCGGCTGATGCGCGACGATGGGCGCCAGAGGAGGGCGGGATGCACATAGTTCGAAAAGCGGTAGTTGTCGCGTGCGCAGTAGTTCTGGCCGCAATCCTGGTGTCGTGCGGTGAGGACGGCGACTCTGCTCAGAGCAAAGACGCCTGGCAAGAGGAGCATGCAGACCTGATCGCCGCCTACGAGAAGGACCTCGACGCCGCCGGCGACACGATCAACCGGGGCGAGAAACAGGCGACCATCAGCGCCTGTACCCAGCTGTCCGACGACGCCAAGGAGATCAAGGACGAGGCCCTCCCCGTCCCCAACCCCGCCGTCGACGGTCCCCTGCGCCAGTCGGTCGACATCGCCCTCACCGCCGCCGACAACTGCATCCAGGGTGGGCGGACCACCGAGGAGCACGGAGCCCGGCGGGTGGAGGCGGCGATGAAGGAGCTCACCGACGCCCACCGGAAGTTCCTCGAGGCCAAAGCCGCCATCGAGGCGTGGGAGGACTAGCGGACTCGGGAAGGAGCCCCGACGCGGTGGCCCCGGTCAGCTTCGCAGGCTGGCCCCGGTCGAGACCTCCACCGCGGCGATGCACCGTCCCCGGAGGTCGGCCAGCTCCTCCTCGGTGAGGGTCCGGTCCAGGGCGGCGACGCGCAGCCGGTAGGCCAGGCTCCTCCGACCCTCGCCCAGCTGGGGGCCGCGGAACACGTCGAAGAGCCAGACCTCCTCCAGCAGGGTCCCGGCCGTCTGGCGCAGGACGCTCTCTACCTGGGCGGCGGGAACAGCCTCGTCCACCACGAAGGCCAGGTCGAAGTCCGCCGACGGGAACCGGCTCACCGGCCGGTACTGCTCAGGGCCAGGACTGAGGGCGAGCAGGGGGTCGAGGTCGAGCTCGAGCCAGCCCATCGGCCCTGCCAGCTCATGCGCGGCCAGCACGTCGGGGTCGATCTCGCCCACCGCCCCGATCACGCTCGTGCCCAGCACGATCCGGGCGCTGCGGGTCGGGTGGAGCCCGGGGGATGGCGCCGCCTCCAGGCCCACCTCGACGCGGAGGGAACCAACCAGCGTGTCGAGCAGCCGCTTGGCCGCCACCGCATCGGCCCCGGCGAGGATGGCAGCCACCCGCTCCGGCTCGTTGGGCAGCTGGGCCGCGCCCGGGGGCGGCAGGAAGACCTTCCCCACCTCGAACAGGCGGACGTCCGGGTGCCGATGGCCGACGTTCACGGCAACCGCTCGCAGCAGCCCGGGGAGGAGCGACGTGCGGAGCACCGATTCCTCCTGAGCAAGCGGGTTCTCCACCTCGACCGCCTCCGCCGGCAGGCCAGCCCGAGCCAGGTCACCAGGAGCGACCAAGGACGTTGACCACGCCTCGCTCAAGCCCGCTCCCACCAACACCTCTGCCACCCGCCGGCGTGCCCGCTGCGCCGGAGTGAGCCCCCCTACCCGGGTGATCGGGGGCAGCGTCCGCTCGATCCGTCCGTAGCCGTGATGGCGGGCGACCTCCTCCACCACGTCGATCTCCCGCTCGCTGTCCGGGCGCCACGAGGGGATGGTCACGATCAGGGCCCCGTCGGCACCGTCCGCCGCACCTTCCGCGGCAGGCTCACAGGCAAAGCCGATGGGATCGAGGTACCGGACCAGCTCGGCCGTGGACAGCGACGTCCCGAGGAGCGAGTTGACCCGCGCCGTCCGGACCACGACGCGCGTCCGAGGCGGCAGCTCCACGCTCACGTCGCGCATCGGCGCGCCAAGCTCTCCCCCGGCGACCTCCGCCGCCAGCTGGCAGAAGCGGGTCACGGCCCGCTCGACCCCCTCGGGGTCGACCCCGCGCTCGAACCGCACCGACGCCTCCGTCCGCAGCCCGAGGCGCTTGGACGTGCGGGCGATGGCCAGGGGAGTGAAGTAGGCCGCCTCCAGCAGCACGGTGTGCGTGCTGTCGCCGATCTCGGTCGACGCCCCGCCCATGATCCCGCCGATCCCGACGGGGACGCCCTCGGCGTCGCAGATCAGGCAGTCGTCGGACGCCAACCGGCGCTCGACGTCGTCAAGGGTGACCAGGGTCTCGCCCTCCTCGGCCGCCCGCACCAGCAGTCCGGCCCCCGGCAGGCGGTCGAGGTCGTAGGGGTGGTTGGGCTGGCCGAGCTCGAGCATGACGTAGTTGGAGACGTCCACCACGTTGTTGATCGGTCGCATGCCGGCCAGGGTGAGCCGGCTCGCCATCCACCCCGGCGACGGACCCACGACGACGCCCGACAGCACCGTTCCCGTGAACCGGGGGCAGAGGTGGGGCGAAAGAACCTCGACGGTGGCCTCGACCGGCTGCCCGCCGCCGGCCCCCACCACCAGCTCGGGCACGTCGGGGACGGCCAGCGGCACCTTGAGCGCCGCCGCCAGGTCGCGGGCCACCCCCAGGACCGACAGGGCATCGGGCCGGTTGGGAGTGATGTCCAGGTCGAAGACCACGTCGGGCGTGATCCCGAGGGCCTCGGTCAACGGCATGCCCGGGGCGAGACCGCCGGGAAGGACGAGGATGCCGGCCTGATCGTCCGAGAGCTCCAGCTCGGCGCCGGAGCACAGCATCCCTTCCGACCACTGGCCCCGGACCTTCCGCCGTCCGATCTCCATGCCCCCGGGCAAGCGGGCACCGATGGGGGCCAACGGCACGAGGTCCCCCTCGCCGAAGTTGAACGCGCCGCACACGATCTGGCGGACCTCGCCGTCGCCCACCGTCACGTCCACGAGCTGCACCTTGTCGGCGCCCGGATGGGGACGGGTGGCCAGCACCTCGGCCACGACGATGTCCCCCAGTCCTTCCCCCACCTGCTCCACGCCCTCGACCACCAACCCGAGGCCGGACAGCGCGGACGCCAGTTCGTCGACCGACCCTTCCACGGGGGCGAAATCGCGTAGCCAGGAGAGGGGAACGCGCATGCCCGCCAGCGTAGGCGGGGCATTCCCGGGGACCGAGGGGTTTCCGCCGGTAGACTGGCGGCCTAGGGCGTGTGACGGCCCCCCGTCCCCCTTTCCTCCGATGGTCCTCCAGGTCTCCCACCTCGAGCTCGAGATCGCCGCCCGCGTCCTCCTGCGGGACGGCACCTTCACCGTGGGCGCGGGCGAGAAGGTCGCCCTCGTCGGCCCCAACGGGGCGGGCAAGACCACGCTCCTGCGGGCCATCGCCGGCGAGGTCGTTCCCACCGCCGGCTCCGTCCGCCGCCCGGGCGAGTACGGTTGGTTGGCGCAGGACACTTCCGCCCCGAGCGACGTCGGTCACCTCCCGGGCTCCGTAGCTCGAAGCCAGTGGTTGGCCTACGACTACCTGCTCGACGCCAGCCCCCTGACCCGTCTCCGGGAACGGCTCGACGCGGCCCACGGCGACATGGACACCGCCGGCCAGGCGGGCGACCAGGACGGGTTGACGACCGCCATCCACCGCTACGGCGACCTCGAGGAACGCTTCCGCCTGAACGGCGGCTACGAGCTGGAGCCCACGGCCGAGCGGATCGCTCGCGGCGTGGGACTCGACGAGGAGGCGCTGCTGGAGAGCGTGTCGTCGCTCTCTGGCGGCCAGCGTCGCCGGCTCGAGCTGGCCCGCCTCCTCCTCGCCGGCGGAGACCTGCTCATCCTCGACGAGCCCACCAACCACCTCGACATGGAAGCCAAGGCCTTCGTCATGGACTTCCTGCGGTCGTCCCGCTCGGCTGTCCTCGTCGTCAGCCACGACATCGAGCTGATGAGCGAGTCGATCGACCGGGTCCTCGCCCTCGAGGCGGGCCGGCTCGAGGTCTACCGGGGCACCTACAGCCAGTACCTCGCCAAGCGAGCGGAGCGGGAGGAGGCCCGGGCCCGGGTCGCCACCAACGCCCAGCGTGAGGTGGCGCGCCTCCAACGCACGGCAGACAAGTTCCGCCAGGCCAACGCCACCACCGCCCGCCGCCGCCACGCCCTGGAGCAGCGGATCGAGCGCATCCAGACCCAGCACGCCGCCGTCCTGGCGCCGGTGAGACGACGGACCTTGAAGGTCCGCTTCCCGGAGCCCGTCCGTGCCGGCGACGTCGTTCTTTCCGTCGAGAACCTGACCAAGCGGTTCGGACCGCTCACCGTCCTTCGCCGGATCAACGTCACCGTCAGCCGAGGTGAGGTGTTCCTCGTCGTCGGCCCCAACGGCGCCGGCAAGACGACGCTTCTCCGCTGCCTGGCCGGGATCTACGAGCCGGACTCCGGCGCGGTCCGCCTGGGCGCCAACGTCAC
>JALZEC010000333.1 GCA_030862235.1 Actinomycetota bacterium
GGCGTGCTCGGCGCCGGAGGCTCGGGCGGGGGCGGCGGCGCCGCCCTCTCCGCGTCAGGGAGTGGTGGCGGTGCCGGGAACGTCGTCGCCGGCCAGAGCGGTGGCTCCACCGCCACGGGCGGCCACAGCGTGGCCACCGGCTCGGCCAGCGGCGGCAGTGGGGGCAGTTCGACCATCACCGTCAACCCGGTCGCCACCTCCGGCTCCACTGGCAACGCCTCAGCGAGCGCCAGCGCCACCAACACGGGGAACACGGGCGACGCCTACTCGAGCGCCACCTCCAACCCGGTCGCCATCTCCGGGGACTCGGGGTCGACGGGCAGCACGGGGGCGGCCACGTCCAACATCACCGCAACCAACACCGCCATCCTCGGGTCGGCCGTGGCCGTCGGCGGACCGGCCAACAGCGGGAGCTCCGGCAGCTCGGGCACCACCGGCCCCGCCACCGCCATCGGCAACGCCGACAGCGCGGCCAACACCGGTGCCGGGGCGAACGCCCTCGCCCGCTCGGGCAACTCGGGCGTGGCCAGCAACGACCTCGGCCTGGTCGGGGCGGGTGGCAACGGCGGCAACGGCGGGGTCGCCGTCGGCGCCTCGGGCCCGGGCGGCGGGGCATTCAACCTTGTTCTCTTGGGTGGAGGGGACGCGCTGGCCGCGGGCGGCAGCAGCATCTCCACCGGCGACTCCGACGGTGGCGCGGGAGGCTCGTCCTCCATCGCAGCCAACCCGGAGGCGACCAGCGGTTCGTCGGGCGGCGCCGACAGTCAGTCGAGCGCCACCAACACGGGCAACACCGGCAACGCCACCGCGGGCAGCACGTCCAACCCGCTGGCGACCTCGGGCGGGTCGGGTACGACCGGCCCCACCGGGCCCACGACCGAGAACACCACGGCGCAGAACTTCGCCATCCTGGGAGACGCCCTGGCGCTTCGGTTCGCCGGCTTCATCTGATGGAAGGGCGCCCATGCGCCCGTTCCAACACCCTTCTGACCTGCTCCAACAGGTTCCGACTGCGCCCTGACGGGCGCAGTTTGTGCGTTTTACTCGCTCTGTTCCCGCAGGAACCGTTCGACCTCGGCCGCCAGCTCTTCGCTGCTGGGGAGGTTGGCAAGCCCGCCGGAAACCAGGTCGTCAGGTTGGTCGGCGTCGACCTGAGCCTCGAGCTGACGGACGAGGGTGAGGTGCTCGATGCTGTTGGCGGTCAGCTCGTCGAGACGCTGGCGCGTCGCCTCGGCCGCTTCTCGGAGGGAGGCGGTGTTGACGGTGATGCCCGACACCTTGGCCAGTCCCTCCAACAGCTGCACGCTGGCCTCCGGGTACGGCAGCGCTGCGGCGTAGTGGGGCACCTGGGCCCAGAGGGCCAGGGCGGGGATCCCGAGGTCGGCGAACCGGCGCTGGATGGCGACGACGATGCCGGCGGGCACGTCGAGGTTCCCCCGGACGACGCCCACCTGGTTGGCCAGCTCGGCCGAGGTGGCAGTGGCGACGATCTTCCCTGCCCGGGTATGGGGGACGGGCGCGGGGAAGGCGCCCATGCCCACCAGCATGCGCACGCCCAGCTGCTGGGCCACGCTCCCCACCGCCTCGGCGAACCCCCGCCACCGGTGGTCGGGCTCGGGCCCGGCCAGGACCAGGACGTCGTTGCCCTCGGCGTCCTTCCCGGCCCGGAGTTGGATCTCCGGCCAGAGGACGTCGTCGTAGACGCCGTCGACGATCCTGGCCACGGGCCGGCGGGCCCGGTGGTCGAGGAGCTCGTCGCTGTTGAACGTCGCCACCAGCTCAGTCGAGATCTCCGACAGGAGGGCGGCGATGGCGGCACCGCCACCCAGGCCGGCGTCGATCCATCCCTCGGGGGCCATCACCAGGACGGGCGAGACCATGTCCGGAAGGTCGGGCCGGAGCTGGTACAGATCGTCGACGGAACCGCCCGACCCGCTCGATCCACCCGATCCAGGCACGGCAGCCTCGCTCATAAGCTCACGCTACTGCCCGCCCTGTGGAATCCATGCCGAAGCGAAGGGGTTGAGTCCGGCGATGAGCATTGACGTCACCGATGCCACGTTCGAGCGGGACGTCCTCCAGCGCTCGCACCAGGTGCCGGTCGTCATCGACCTGTGGGCGGCGTGGTGCGGGCCCTGCCGGACGCTCGGGCCGGTCCTCGAGCGGGTGGTGGCGGAGACGAACGGCCAGGTCGAGCTGGTCAAGGTGGACGTGGACACCAACCCCCGGATCTCGGCCACCTTCCAGGTCCAGTCCATCCCGGCCGTCTACGCCCTCCAGGACTCCCGCGTGGTGGACTCCTTCATCGGGGCCATCCCGGAGCCCCAGGTGCGGGAGTTCATCGCCCGGCTGGCGCCGACCGAGACCGAGGCCGACCGGCTTGCCGCACGGGGCGACGAGGCGTCGCTCCGCCGGGCGCTCGAGCTCGACCCATCCCACGAGAAGGCGGTGGTGGCCCTGGCCGAGCTGCTGGTCGAGCGAGGCGACACGGAGGAGGCGCTGACCCTCCTGTCCCGCATCCCGGAGACGGCCGAGGTGCGACGAGTGGCGGCGATGGCCCGGGTCGGCACTGAGGCACCCGCCGCCGAGGACGATCTGGAAGGCCGCCTCGACGGGCTGCTCGAACGGGTGAAGGACGACGCCGCCGCCCGACAGGAGTTCGTGGACCTGCTCGAGCTGCTCGGGCCGGACGATCCCCGGACCCCCCGCTACCGGAAGGCGCTGGCCTCCCGGCTGTACTGAAGGCAGACCGATGGGCATCCAGCGGCGGGGGGACCATTGGATCTGGATCGGCGGACCGGTTCCCCCCGGGGCCGACGCCATCACCCTTGGGCCGCTCATCTCCGTGCGGCGGAGGGCCGCCTCCAGCCCCGGGCTGCTGCGCCACGAGGAGGAGCACGTGCGCCAGTGGCGGGAGCTGGGCGTCGTCCGGTTCCTCCGCATCTACCTGGGCTCGTACCTGGGGTCCCGCTGGCGGGGCTTCGGGCACAAGGCGGCATACCGGCTCATCCCTCTCGAGATCGAGGCCGAGGAGGCAGCGAGGCGGTTTCTGGAGGGTGACCCTGGCGAGCGTCACACCCCGCCTCTAGGCTGACTATCAGTCCTGCAGTCCTGCCCGCCCGGCCCCTCGGCCGACGGCAGATGGCGCCCGCTTCCCCCGTGCCGACCGTGAGCCGGGAGGAACGCGCCAATGGACACTCCGACGCCCGCCCCCACCCCGACCCTCGCCGCCTGGCGCGCTCGCCTCTCCGGACGGACGGGGGCGGTGGTGGCCGGTGTGTGCGGGGTGGCCGTCGCCGTCGTCGCCGTCGTCCTGCTCTTCCGCCAGCCTTTCGGTCCTCCCGCCCCGCTGACCCTTCCCCGAGCGGGCGACCCACCAGCGAGCGGGGACCGAGGGGCCACGGTTGCCGGGCCGGGCGTGGCCTCGGCTGGCCCGGCCGGGGCGGCCGGGTCGGGGGCCTCCGTGCCCGGAACGACACCGGCCGTCGTCACCGTCCATGCCGCCGGCGCCGTGGCTCGCCCGGGGATCTACGCCCTCCCCACCGGCGCCCGCGTGGCCGATCTCCTCACTGCCGCCGGAGGTCCCGCCCCCGAGGCCGACCTGGACCGGCTCAACCTCGCGGCCCGGGTGAGCGACGGCGAGCGGATCTCCGTCGCCCGCAAGGGAGATCCGGATCCGCCCGCTGGCTCCACCGGCGAAACCGCCTCGGGCGGGCCGGGGGGCGCGGGGAACGTAGGTGGTACTCCCGCGGGCGCCGCCGGTCCCCTCGACCTCAACTCGGCCACCGCCGAGCAGCTCGACGGGCTACCGGGCGTCGGCCCGGCCACGGCCCGCTCGATCATCACCTACCGCCAGCGCCACGGCCGGTTCCGGTCGGTCACCGAGCTGCTCGAGGTGCCCGGGATCGGCCCCACCAAGATGGAAGCTCTCCGGCCGCTCGTGAAGGTGTGACCCAGCAGGCCGGCATGAGCGAGCTAGCCGCTGTCGTGATGGCCCTCAGCGCCGCCGCCGGCGCCCTCGCCGCCCGCCCCTTGCCCGCCGGGCTGGCCGCCCTGGTCATCCTGGGCGCCTTGGCCGCCCGCCAAACCGCGCTCCTCTGCCTGGGAGTGGCCCTCGCCGCCTCCGGTCTGGCCGCCCGCTCCTGGGCCGGGCTCCGACCGGCCGAACCGAGGTCGGTAGGAACGACGGTCACCCTGGTGACCGATCCCACCGACGTGGCCGGAGCGCTGCGAGTAGATGTCAGGCTCGAGGGCAAACGCGTCGAGGTCTGGGCCAGGGGGCGGGCGGCCGGACGTCTCCGCTCCCGCCTGGCGGGGGAACGGGTCGTGCTGTCGGGTCACCTCGCTCCCATTCCCGAGAGCGAACGACGCCGCGTCGCGCCCAGGCACATCACCGCCCGCATGAGCGCCGAGCACGTGGAGCTCGCATCAGCCGGGAGCTGGCCCAGCGCCTTCGTCAACCGGGTCCGGCGGGCTCTCCTGCGGGGCGCCGAGGTCCTCCCCGCCGAGCGGCGAAGCCTGTTCTCCGGGTTCGTCCTGGGCGACGACCGCGGCCAGCCGCCGGAGATCACCTACGACTTCCGCGCCTCAGGCCTCACCCACCTGCTGGTCGTGTCCGGCCAGAACGTCGCCTTCGTGCTGGCCGTGGCCGCGCCCCTCCTACGCCGCCTCACGCTACGGAGCCGGATGGTGGCCGGGTTCGCCGTCCTCGCCCTCTTCGGCACGCTCACCCGCTGGGAACCCTCGGTCATCCGGGCGGTGGCCATGGCCGGCGTCGCCCTCCTGGCCGGCACCCTGGGCCGACCCACCTCGACCCTCCGCATCCTGTCCTTGGCCGTGGCTGGCCTCCTCCTCATCGACCCACTGCTGGTCCACTCCGTCGGCTTCCGCCTGTCCGCCGGAGCCTGTGCCGGGATCGCTCTCTGGAGTCGCACCCTGTCCGCCGCCCTTCCCGGGCCTCGCCCGGTAGCTGAGGCGCTGGGCGTCACCCTTGCCGCCCAGGCCGGGGTGGCGCCCATCCTCATCCCGACCTTCGGCGGCGTTCCGGTGGTGTCCCTCCTCGCCAACCTGCTGGCCCTTCCCGCCGCCGGCCCGGTCATGATCTGGGGGATGGCCGCCGGCTTCCCCGCCGGCCTGGTCGGGGGCACCATCGCCGGCGTCCTGCACATCCCGACCCGCCTCCTCCTCGCCTGGGTGGCGGGCGTGGCCCGGGTGGCGGCCAGCCTCCCGCTCGGGCAACTCGGTCTCGTTCACCTCGCCGTACTCGCCGGTGCCGCCGCCCTTTTCGTCTGGTCACGCCGCTCCGGGCGTCCGGCTGGGGCCCGGCTCGCACTGGCTGCCTCGATCGCCGTCCTCCTCGCGCCGGCCGCGGCCGTCGTCCGACCGTCCCCGGCCGACGCCCGACCGGTCGGCCGGGGCGCCACGCTGTGGCGGGCGGGAGGAGCGACGGTGGTCGTGCTCGACGACGCCCGCGCCTCTCCCGACCGACTCCTGGGCGAGC
>JALZEC010000337.1 GCA_030862235.1 Actinomycetota bacterium
TTGACGTGAGGCGGCGCATGCTCTACCGATACCAGGACGGGGAGCGCCGGCCGGGACAGACGATCCAGCTACGCCTCGCGCACCTGACTGATGTCGTGGGGACGCTGCGAACGGCACGGACCGACCACGCGATCGTTCGGTGGGTCACCGAGGTGCGCGCTGACGGGATTCAACTGATGGCACTGCTGCCCGGTCGGTGGCGTCCCATGGACGAAGGTCCGCGCCGGGTGATGGCGATGGCTGTGAAGGAGAGCCCGCGGCCTTGCCCGAAGAGGGTGCTTCGGACCACCGGCCGGAAACCCACGCTGTCGCTTGTGCACGACGCCATCGACACTTTCGGTCTCGAGGAGATCGTCGACCTCACGGCGATGGACCGCATCAGGCTGCAGCGCTACCGCCGCGGTGAGGCCTGGCCCTCGTGGGACACCCAGCGCCAGTTCCAGGAGCTTCTCGCCGCAGATCGGGCTGCCAACTTGCGTGACCCGTTGCCAACGCGATGACAAGTTGCGCGGGCTTTGCCAACTTGCGTGACCCGGCACACAAACGCTTCTACACACCCTTAGCCATATTGGCGAAACGGGTGTAGTGGTCGAGGAAGGCGAGTTGGGTGACACCGGTCGGTCCGTTGCGGTGCTTGGCCACGATGACCTCCGCCGTTCCACGGTCGGGAGAGTCCCGGTTGTAGACCTCGTCCCGGTAGAGGAAGATCACGACGTCGGCGTCCTGTTCGAGGGAGTTATGGGCGACGATCCCGTCTGCGATGAAGTTATGGGTGCGCGGGACGGTGACGTCGAAGGTCGGTTGCTCACCAAGTGCGGTGATCTCCACCACCTCGTCCCAGTCAAGGTCGGACGTTGGGACGGCCGCTCGTTCTTCGGGGAGTGCGTGCACGAGCTGGCTCTGAGAGAGGCCCGCTTCGCGGGGGACTTCCGGGTCTTGCCTGATCCCCGAAAGGACACGCAAGGCCTCTGGAATGCAGTCCCCCCGCGCGCCGTGACATCCGACCTGTCGCAGAAATGCGGCTTGGTCCCCAGCACCCCCGATGCGCACGGTGTAGGTCTCGAGGTAGTGCTCGCCTCCCCGTTCGGGATGCCAGGCTCGCTGCTTCTTCGAGGTCTCGATGCTCGCCCGGATGCCGAGCCGGAGCAGCAGGCGGTGGACGTCGAGCGCGAGACGGCGGCTCGCGGTGGCGTAATCGGTGTGAACGAACGGGCCCCGGTCGTTCTTCCCGACGGTGATCGACCCGTTAGTAGCCCACAAGTGATGGAGGAAACGCGTGATGTGCTCGTCCGAGAGGCCGAACACCGACGGCGGAATGAACTTCGCCGAACCCTGGGCTTTCCAAAGGCCATAGGGCTCGAGCCAGTTCCGCATCGGGTGATGCACGCCGGGCGTGAGTCGGTACGGGCTTGGAAGCCAAACGTTCCAGACCGAGTCCGCACGGGTCACATGCGCTCTGATCCCGAAGAGTCGTTCGGCGGCCTCTTCGACAGCCGCCCTGTTCACGGGATCGGTCGTGGTGTACTTGAACGACGGCCCCATCGAGCCGCCTCCCAGCATGTGGGCCAGGAGGACGAGCGCGTCGTCCGACCAGTCGTCTCCTACTTGCAGCGGGGGCGGGAGTCGCCGCGGAACGGCCACAAATGAGCCGGCAGTCAGATGCTCGAGCGGTTGCCAGCCTTCGACCGTCAGGAACGGGTGGTTGGCCGTGGCGTCGACACTCTGGCCCGAGGCCAGATGAAGCCGGAACACCGGCTTGATCCCCGAGGGAAAGGCCTTCTCCAACCGGACTGGTACCAGTCGCTGGTGCTCGTCGACTGACCACACGACGGGGCGTTCCTGCGACAGGACCAGCTCCGCGAGCGACACCTCCTGCCCGTTGTCCGCTCGCCAGATTCGGGTGGCCGCCGGCATGCAGCCGGACTCCCTCAGGTCGGCAAGCACGGGCCTCTTGTCGGCGCGGGTCTCGAGGTTGCGGGACAGCTGCGAGAGAGCGATGACCGGAACCTCGAGCTCCCGAGCGAGGATCTTCAGGCCGCGGGAGATCTCCGAGACCTCGACCTGCCGGTTCTCCGCGTTCGTCCGACCCGTCATGAGCTGGAGGTAGTCGATCAGGATCAGACCGAGCCCGGATCGGCTCTTGAGCCTCCGTGCCTTGGCCCGAATCTCCATAACGGTCAAGTGCGGGTTGTCATCGATGTAGATCGGCGCCTCCGCCAACCGGCCCACGGCATGGCTGATCTTGGGCCAGTCGGACTCCAGCAGGCGCCCGTTCCGCATACGTGTGGCGTCCACCCGGGCCTCGCTACAAAGCATGCGCTGGGTGAGCTCGAGGTGGCTCATCTCCAGCGACATGAACAGGACCGGCGTGTGCGCCTCCAGCGCGGCATGGGCCGCCATCCCGAGGGCGAATGACGTCTTGCCAGTTCCGGGGCGTCCGCCGACGATCACCAGGTTGGCAGGCTGGAGGCCGGCCAGCTGGTGGTCGAGGTCGATGTAGCCGGTAGGGACGCCCGTGATGTCCTGCCCTCGCTCGTACAGGGCCTCGATGTGGTCGAGGTGGCGTTCGAGCAGGTCGCGGATCGAGGCCATGGAGTCAGTAACGCGCCGCTGGGCGACGTCGAAGACGAGGGCCTCGGCGGTGTCGATGGAGGCGGAAACGTCCTCCGGTACCGAATACCCCATCTCCGCGATCTCGCCGGCCACCGCGATGAGACGCCGCAGGAGGGCGTGCTCCTCGACGATGCGGGCGTAGCGCCCGGCGTTGCCGATCGCCGGCGTGTTGGCCTGAAGGGAGACCAGGACGTTGGGACCGCCCACGAGCTCGTCCAGACCGGCCCGACGCAGTTCGTCGGCCACCGTGACCGGGTCAGCGGGCTCGCCCCGGGCGTAGAGAGACGTGATCGCCTCAAAGATGTGACCATGGGCCGGCTTGTAGAAGTCGTCGGGCCCGAGCTGCGCCTCGACGGCGGCGACTATGGCGTCGCGACTGAGCAGCATCGCACCCAGCAGCGACTCCTCGGCCTGGAGGTTGTGGGGAGGCACACGAGTGCCGTCTCCCCCCGGAGGTCGGCGCCGGGGCCGCGCGTCGGCGAGGGGCTGGACCATGGACTGCCTCACTCTGACCGCGCTCGCTTCTGGAGCGCTAGGGGCAAGACCTGTGGGTTTCCGGGGGCCGGCTGGGGAAACGAGGATTCCGAGTACCGTCGAACATCAGTTCGATTGTACTACGAGCTATGTACTGGCAGGAACAACCTCGACCGCGAGGCGAGCCTCGACGTCGGTGTGCAGCCGAACCGCCACCTCGTGCGTTCCCAAGCTCTTGATCGGATCGTCGAGGTGCACCCGGCGTCGGTCGATCGTCACCCCGGTCTGGCTTTCCACGGCTTCCGCCACGTCAGTCGCGGTGACCGATCCGAACAGCCGACCCTCGGCACCAGCCCGAGCAGGGATCCGGATGACGATGGGAGTGAGCTTGCGGGCCACTTCTTCGGCGCCGGCCCGATCGCGGGCCTCCTTGACGTCGCGCGCCCGGCGCATGGCGGCCGCTTGAGCGATGGCGCCGTCGGTGGCCTTGAGGGCGAGCCCCTTGGGAACGAGGTAGTTGCGCCCGTAACCGTCCGAGACTTCGAGGACGTCGCCCTTCCGGCCGAGCTTGGCCACATCCGCTCGCAGGATGACCCTCATGGTGTCTCCTCAGGGAGGAGATCGCCGGCTTCCTCATCCAGCTCGAGGTCGACATCTGGCAGCTCGACATCCTCCGCCGGTTCCACGGCCGCCTCGCGGTCGCCGTCTCGCGGCGGGCGTCCCCGATCGTCGCGGGAGGGGCGACCCCGGCCCGGGCCCCGCTCGTTCACCGCGCGCTGGGTGTAGGGCAGCAAGGCCAGCTCACGGGCGGTCTTGATGGCGATCGCCACGTCACGCTGGTGCTGGGCGCAGTTTCCTGAGACCCGGCGAGCCCTGATCTTTCCCCGGTCTGACATGAACCGGCGCAGCAGGTTCACGTCCTTGTAGTCGACCCACTCGATGTGCTCCTTGCAGAACACACACACCTTCTTCTTGGTGCGCCGGGTGCTCTCTTTGGGAGAGCGGCGGCGTTCGCGCTCACGTGCCATCAGAAGGGCTCCTCGCCATAGTCGTAGGCGGGCGCGCCCGAGTCGGTCGGAGCGGAGGCCCGGGGCGCGGTGGTGGCCGGCCGGGGACCACCCTCAGAGGGTCCGCGCCTGTCGTTCTTGCGGATCTCGGCCGTGGCCCATCGGAGGGACGGACCGACCTCGTCGGCGATGATCTCGATCTTCGAGCGGCGCTCGCCTTCGGGGGTCTCCCAGCTTCGCTGCTCGAGGCGCCCGGTGACTACCACGCGGGCCCCCTTCTGAAGTGACTCGCTCACGTTCTCCGCCATCTCCCGCCAGCAGACGACGTCGAAGAACGACGTCGACTCACGCCGCTCGTTCGTCTGGCGGTCGTTCCACATGCGGTTGACAGCAAGGCCGAAGGTCGCGGTGGCCTGACCCGTGTTGGTGAACCGAAGCTCGGGGTCTCGGGTGACGTTGCCCACCAGGGTGACGCTGTTGCCGTTGGACATGGTTCTCTCACGCTCCGTTACGCGAAGGGCTGCTGGCCACCTCATCGGCGGCGAGAGCGGCAGGGGCACCCGGCTCGCCAGGACGACTGGCGGGGCGGCGGGCGCGCCCGGCGACACGATCGGGCAGGCGGATCACTTTGTGGCGGAGGACCTCGTCGGCCAAGAACAGCGAACGGTCGAGCTCGGTCATGGCCGCCGGCTCGGCCGTTGCCTCCAAGAGGACGTAGTACCCCTCCCGCTGATGGCGGATCTCGTACGCCAGACGACGCCTCCCCCAGCGGTCGACCCGCCCGGGAGTGCCGCCTCGCGAGCGGATCAGCTCCGTTGCCCGGTCGACGGCGGCGCGGATGGCGTCTTCCTCCAGCGCCGGGTCATAGATGATGACGACTTCGTACGGGCGCATGTGCGTCCCACCTCTCCCTCTGGACCTGAACGGATCGCTCAGGGCCCCGCGCGCGAAGCGGGGGCAGGGTTTCTGTTGAGCTTGGAATGGTACCCCGACACGCGAACCAGCATGGCAGGGGGGTGTGACAACTCGGGCCACTCGGCCTACTCAGGCCGGCCCCCCGTCCTACGGGGTGGCTCGGCAAAGAAAGGGGAGCGCCGTCCCGGGGGCTGGGGGAACCCGGGCGACGCTCCCCGTTGAGTAAACGTTAGCCAAAGCGGCGCGTCCCGCGCTACCCCAAGATTGGAGAGGGGGGCGAATTTGTCAGAACGCCCCCGAGGGGTCCTCCCAGGAGGGGCGGTACAGGTGCCAGGGGCGCGGGGCCAGCGGGAGTCGCGGCGGAGGTGAGCGGGGCTGGAGGACCGGCGACGGGGGTGGCCGCGTCGGTGACGGGGGCGGTGACCGCGTCGGTGACCGGGGCGGCGGAGGTGAGCGGAGC
>JALZEC010000354.1 GCA_030862235.1 Actinomycetota bacterium
GTCCGGCCGCAGACCCGCCCAGGTCGCGGGCGCCCCGGTTGGGTCGGCCGGACCTCACGGCTTCTGTAGTAACCGGTGGCCGCCTTGGAGGCTAGCGAGCGGCGTCAGATCGACGAACGCGGGAACGCTCAAGAGGCCCTCAAGAAGGGCCTCTTGTTGTTTCTGCGGCGAGTAGCTGGGTTGCACATCGGGTAAGAGGCAGTTGCCCTGATGGGCCCGCCGCCCGAGCCTCTGCGGTCCAGGAGGACGCGTCGTTATGCCGACTCTCACCGAGCTCTCCGAGCTGCCCGACCAGCAACTCTTGGTCGTCTGCGCCGTGGCCATCGCCCTCACGGCTGTGGCCGGCTGGCTGTACGCCTCACGAGTTCCAGCCCCGCCGCGCTCCCGGGCGCGGGGAGGCCGTTTCCATAGGAGGGCCCGTCCCGCCCGGAGGGTGGTCAGGACCGGCGGCGACCCCACCCAGCCGATCCCCACGTCGAATGTCCTCGACGATGTCGCCGCGCCCATGTCGACGTCGGCCGCCGGCTTGGTGTCACCCGACGTCGCCCCCGAGATCGACACAGCCGACCCGCCGCGGCGCGATCGCCGGAGTGAACGCCACCGGGACCGTGTGAAGAACGCTGGCGCCTCCAGACCCCAGGTCGCGTCGAAGGGGAAGCTTCCACCGCCGAGGACCGAGTACTCCGATGTGCGGTTCAGCGATGTTGCCGGTGTGGACGAGGCAGTGGAGGAGCTGGCGGAGATCAAGGAGTATCTCCTCGATCCGAACCGATTCCGCTCGCTCGGCGCCGTCCTGCCGAAGGGCGTCCTACTCGTAGGCCCGCCGGGGACCGGAAAGACGTTGCTGACCAAGGCCCTCGCCGGCGAGGCGGGGGTGCCCTACCAGGTGGTGTCGGCCGCGAGCCTCGTCGAGGTGTACGTGGGGCTCGGAGCGGCCCGCGTCCACCAGATCTTCGAGCAGGCCCGGAAGGTCGCGCCGTCGATCGTCTTCCTGGACGAGCTGGACGCCATCGGCCGTACCCGGACGAACGGAGCGCTCGGCGGCCAAGAGGAGCGGGAGAGCACCCTCAACCAGCTCCTGGTCGAGATGGACGGCTTCGATTCCGAGGTTGGCGTTCTGGTCATCGGCGCCACGAACCGGCCCGACGTCCTGGACCCGGCCTTGCTCCGCCCGGGCCGGTTCGACCGCCGGCTCGTTATCGATCCGCCCGACCTCCAGGGCCGGCGCGCCATTCTCGCCGTCCACAGCCGTAACAAGCCCTTGGCGGCCGACGCCGACCTGCTCGCCGTCGCTCGCCGCACCATTGGTTTCACCGGTGCCGACCTGGCCAACGTCATGAACGAAGCCGCCCTCCTCGCCGCCCGCCGGCGGCAGGATCACATCGGCAGGGCGGAGCTGGAGGAGGCGGTCGAGAGAGTGATGGCCGGCCCCGAGCGCCGCAGCCGGGTGATCTCCGAGACCGAGAAGCGGGTGATCGCGTACCACGAGAGCGGACACGTGCTCGCATCGTGGGTCCTCGCCCAGGGCCAGAACGTGCACAAGGTGTCGATCGTTAGCCGGGGCCGGTCCCACGGCTACACCCTGTCGCTTCCGAGCGAAGACCGTGTGCTGTTCAGCCACTCCGACCTGGTCGGTCAGCTGGCGGTGCTCCTCGGTGGCCGGGCAGCGGAGGAGCTGGTGTTCGGCGAACCCACCACGGGGGCCGAGGACGACCTGCGGCGGGCTACCCGTATCGCCCACAAGATGGTGACCGACTACGGCATGAGCACGCGGGTTGGTCCTGTCCGCATCGCCCCTGATCCCGAGGCGACCGCCGGTCATGTGCCCGTGCTCTCCGGTGCCGAGGTGGTCGCCGACGTCGACAACGAGGTCCGGCGACTTGTCCGTGAGGGTCACCAGCGGGTCGCCGACATACTTCGCCAGAACCGCGCCGTGCTCGACGAGCTGGCGAGCAGTCTGCTTCTCGCCGAGACGCTCGAGGCGGAAGACCTCGAGGTGATCCTCAAGGCTGTCCCCAGGCAGCGTGCCGACGAGAAGGCCGGCGGCGCGGACCCGGGGGCGGAGGAGTCGATTCCGGCCTGATCGTCGGCTCCTCGTGGAGACCAAGCGGGGTCAGGACCCCTGAGAGAGCTCCTCGATCATGTGGAACAGGGCGATCACCGGTGCATACTCGCTGTCCGCGGGGGGCATGTCCAGCAGATCGACGGCGATGGTCATGTCCAGTGACGGGGCGTAGGCCAGAAGGGTCGTCGCGCCGAAGTACCCGATGGCAAAGAAGTGCCGATTCCCCTCGTCGTCCAAGCGGCAGGGACAGAAGCCGAACGTGCCCGGGCCGTAGCCACTCAGGACGTCGACTGCGGTCATGCGGCCGTACTCCTCCTCGCTCAGGCCCCCACCGTTGCGCAGGATGGCGACACCGGCGGTGAGGAGGTCGTCGATCGTGGTTTCGATGCCCGCCGTTCCCCCTCGCGGCTCGGCAGGGGCGGGGGGGCGGTGGACGGTGCGATCAAGCCCGAGCGGGGCGACGATCTCGGTCCCGAGGAGGTCGTCGTAGGGTCGTCCTGTCACCTCCTCCAGCAGGAGCCCGAGGAGCAGGAAGTTCGTGCTGGAGTAGTCGTACCGCTCGCCCGGTCCGGCCAGCCGCTCCGCGGCCAGGCTTGCTCGCACCCCCGTCGCCGGGTCGCCGATGGATTCGGGGTCGGTCAGGAACTGCTGCGTGTCTCGGTAGTTGACCAAGCCGCTGTTGTGTTGCAGCAGCTGCAGGACGGTGATCCCCTCGTCATAGGGAAAGTCGGGCAGGGACTGGAGGAACGGCACCGGGGCGGAGAGGTCGATCAACCCGACGTCGGCCACCCGGTGCACGAGCGTGGCTGTGAACAGCTTGGTGAGCGAGGCCAGATCGACCGCGTCCTCGAGGAGGACGGGCGCGCCCGTGTCGGCGCGGACGCCGGTCGCCCCCGCCCACCGCCGGTCGCTCCCGACGCTGATCCCAACGAGAGCGCCCCTGATGCCCGTGCTCGCCGCCCATTCCTGCACGAGTCCGTCAAACCGGTCAGCGAAGGCGTCCTGGGCCTCCGGCTCATCGAGCTGCGGAGCGGGGGGTGCTGGCGTCACCTCCGTATGGAAGACGGGAGCGGGCGGGGGCTTGGACGGGATGGGTGGACGGCGCGACGACCTGTCGGCGGCAGCTGCGTCGTGCACCGCGCCCGGTTGGGCTCCGAAGGCGACGACGAGGCCAGTCGAGAACGACACGAGGGTGGCGAACGCCAGCCGGGACGGAGTGACGGCACCCACGAGGATGGGGCGCGGGCGTGGCCTCGGTGCCGCTCGGCGGCGGGCGGCAACGTCCTCCACCCAGCCGAAGAGCCGGACGGCGGCGACCACGCCGACCGCCGTCAACAGCACGAGCCCGAGGGCGCGGGCGGCCGGGTTCTCCACCGATCGGGCGTCGAGGACGTTGATGGCCAGGATGATGGCCGCGGTGTGCCACAGGTAGATGGTGAGGGCGTGGCGGCCGATGGCCCGGATGGGGCCGGCTGTCACGGGCCATGCGGCGAGACGGGCGAGCGTGCCTTGGGCCGCCAGCGCCACCCCAAGCCACGCCGCACCGACGAACAGGTGGAGAGGATGGGAGTTGTTGACCACGCCGAGAGGGACGGGCTGCGTCACGCGCCACACGGCCGCCGCCGCTCCTGCCGCGAGGGCCACGGCAAGCCACCGGAACCGGGAGACCCGCTGGAAGGCCCCGTCACGGTGGAGGAACCCAGCCATCAGGAAGATTGAGTACAGCGCCAGGTCGCCGGCCACCCACGCCGTCTCCCCCCCGAACGGCAGACCCTGGGCTCGCCGGGAGAGCACGTCGAGGACGAACACGGCGGCCACGGGCACCGCGAGCGCCAGCACGCGGTGGGCGCGAGCGGCACGGAGCAAGAGGGGCGACAGCAGGAAGAGCCACGTGAGGGTCCGCAGGTACCAGAGGTGTGATGACAGCCAGCCGGCCTCCCACACCGTCCCGTGCGGATCGGTGAGCGGGATCACCCACGCCAGCGCCCGGTGGAGAGGCAGCCCTTCGCCCGTGAACCGTGCGGCGACAGCCATGGCGACCCATGCGACGAGGCCGAACACCCAGAGCGGGACGAAGAGTCGGCGGAAGCGGTCGAAAAGAACCGTTCTCGCCGCCCGCCGGGTAAAGGACTTCGCCAGCAGGCTCCCTGTCACGAAGAACATGGCGGGCATGGCGGCGACGACGTACGTAATGGTGGCGACGCCGAAGGCGTGCCAGGCGATGACCCGCAGGATGGCGATGGCCCGCAGCGCGTCGAGAAATCCCTCACGCTCGCCGGAGCTCACGACCCAACGGAGTCCCTGCTCCCGCACGTCCGCGTCCGTGCCGGCGCGTTCGGCAGGGAGTTCGAGTGCCTGTGGAGCCATCGCTGAAGCGGCGGCGGGAGACTCCGCCATTGCCTCCCTCGCTCGGACCGCGGTCAGCCGAGCATACCGCCGGATTGTCCTGGATCGAGCGACTGCCGCACTGGGCGAGGATGCCGAGGGATGAACGGCTCGGCGGAGTTTCAGCAGGGTTCCAGCTTCGGCCGGGGTGCCTCCTCCGGCGTAGCCCACCACCCGGCGGCGAGGCCGGCGAACACGGCGGCGCCGCGCGCCACTGCCTCCGAAGCGGGGGAGCGCCAGACCGACATGGGGAGATGACGGGCCTTGGCCGCCAGCCAGGGCTCGCTGAGGGCGCCGCCACCAAAGACGACGAGCCGCTCTGCTTGGCCGACGACTTCGGCCACGCGCTGCACCGCGTCAGCGGTGAAACGGGCCAACGCGTCGAGCAGGGTGGCCCAGACCGCTCCCGGGTCTCCCTCCGGCAGTGCCGGGTCCTCCCGCCGGTCGAGGCTGGGGCCCAGGTCAGGCGCCTCCAGCACGGGCGC
>JALZEC010000370.1 GCA_030862235.1 Actinomycetota bacterium
GCTCAGCTCCATGCCGGCCCCGTCGTCCTCCACCTCGACGACGAGGGCGTCACCGTCCGCCCACGCCCGCATGGTCAGGGCGCCGGGTTTGCCGCTCGCGTGCCGCACCGCGTTCGAGCACAGCTCGGAGGCGACCAGCAGCATGTCCGCCATCTCGGCCTCCTCCACGGCCAGGTGCTCGAGCCAGTCGGAGAGCAGATGGCGCCCGAGAGGGATGGTGGCGGGGCTGGGTGAGAAGCGGTACTCGAAGGGGCCCAGGCGAACAGCTCGGTCAGGCGGCGGGGGGGTCCGGCGACGGAGCACGAGGGCCAGCGAGTCGTCCCGGCGCATGGCGCCCGACAGGGACCGTTCGACGAGGGCGCGAGCGACGTGATGCGAGGGGTACTTGGCGATCTGGGCGGCGGCGCGCGTGAGGTTCTCCAGCCCGACGAGGACGTCCTTGGTCGATTCGATCAAGCCGTCGGTGTAGAGCACGAGCGTGTCGTTCCGGTCCAGCGTCAGCTCCACCACCTCGCTGCTGCCCGCTCCCGGCCAGCCGAGCGCTACCCCGGGGGTGCTCACCAGCTCGACCTTCCCGGTGCCCGACACGACCAGCGGCGGAGGCTGACCAGCGCCGGCCAGCCACAGCCTTCCGCCTGACGGGCGATAGCGGGCCACGATGACGGTGGCGACGAGATCGGGGCTGTGGGCGGTCAGGAGCTTGTCCGCTCGACGGACGAGGTCGGCCAGGGGACAGCCCTCGAGGGCGAGCAGGCGCAGGGCGTGGGTGACCGCGACCGCGTCCTTGGTGGCGGCCACGCCCTTGCCCATGATGTCCACCACCGCCAGGTGCAGGTCTCCGTCGGGGAGCACCAACCAGTCGTGCAGGTCTCCACCGGTGGGCGCGCTCGGGTCGGCAGGCAGGTAGTGGACACCCAGCTCGGTCCCCTCCACTGTCGGCGTGGGCGGGCGAACCGCCTCCTGCAGGCGGTGGACGACCTCCCGCTGCAGCTCCTGAAGCTCGGTCAGCCGGGTGAGCTTCAACTCATTGTCGAGGGCCACTCCGAGGTGGGCGGCGAGGGCGGAAGCCGACGCCTCGTCCTCCGCCGTGAAGTGGTCGGGGTTCGGGTGCAGGCTCATGAGGACGCCCTGGACGCTCCCGTCCTCGGCCAGCACGGGAACGCCGAGGCAGTCGGCCTTCGACGGCAGGCCGGCCCGTTCGAGGAAACTGCGCCAGCGCCGGTCGCGACGGAGCGCGTCACCGCGGAAAGGGGCTGGCTCGCCTGAGAGCCGCATGTGGCGCATCACTGCCGGCCGGGCCAAGACCTCGACGTCGTAGGTGACGGTGCCCGCCGCCCCGGCGAGGTCGCTCTCGGGGCTGAGGGCGACGTAGACCGCCACCGCCGCCTCGGTGACCGAGCGCATGGCCTCAGCCGTCCAGGCCAGCTTCTCCTCGAGCATGAGCGGACCGTGCACGGCCCGCGCCGCTCGGGCCAGAACCTCGACCAACGGTGGGCGGACAGCCTCGTTGATCACCGTGGCGTCCCGCATCCTGCACCCGAGGGTACCAACCGAACCCTGGTCGGTAGCGTGGTCCGAACCATGCGCTGGGTCGGCGACGCTCGCTCGGACTCGGGGACCACCGAGCGACCGTTCGAGGTGGACGTGGAGGGCCGGCTGGTTCCCGGCATCCTGTGGCTTCCGTCGAGCGGCAGGCCCGGCCCCCGCCCGCTCGTCCTCGCCGGGCACGGGGCGACCCATCACAAGCGGGTGGAGTACATCCGGGCCTTGGCCCACCTCCTGGTCCGCCGGCACGACTTCGCCGTGGCCGCCATCGATGGTCCCGGTCACGGCGATCGGCGGATCGACCCGCGCCTCGACGAGATCCAGGTGTTCAGCAACTTCCTCTCGGAGTGGTCGCGTCCGACCAGCACCGACGACCACGTGGCCGAGTGGCAGGCCGCCCTTACCGCCCTTCGGGAGCAGGACGAGGTGGGCGACGGACCGCTCGGCTACTGGGGGCTGTCGATGGGAACGATCTACGGGCTGCCGTTCGTGGCGTCCGAACCGCGCGTGCAGGCCGCCGTGCTGGGGCTCATGGGGCTGATCGGGCCCACGCGCGACCGGCTGGAGCTGGACGCCAAGACCATCACCTGCCCGGTTCTGTTCCTCCAGCAGTGGGACGACCAGCTCGTGTCCCGGCAGTCAGTGCTCGATCTGTTCGACGCCCTCGGGACCCTCGACAAGCGGCTCCACGCCCATCCCGGCGAGCACGCCGCGGTTCCGCCCGAGGAGCTCCGGTTCTCGGCGGAGTTCCTCGTCCGCCACCTCGCTCCCGGCCGCCTCGAGGACTTCTAAGGACTTCTATAGGGTCGAGGCGGCGCGCAGGATGGCGTCTGCTTCGACCTCAGGGGCGAAGCGGCCGCCGGGCACGTCCGCCAACCACACGTGCAGGGCGGGCGGGGGGATGTAGAGGAATGTGTCGGTGCCGCACGTCTCCCCTGGCCGCAGCTGATTCACCGGCTGGAGGGTGGAGGTCGACCAGCAGACGTTGGTGTGGACATGCCAGCGGGTGAGGCAACCACCGATCTCCGGCCCGAACTCGCCCGGGTGGTTGGTCAGGTACATCACGCCGATGAGGACCGGACCCCGTGGCGTGAAGGTGTACATCAGAGACTCTGGCCGCGTGGGGTCGAGGACCTTCCCGTCGAGCACGGCGGCGGCGCTGGAGAAGTGCTCGGTGGCGCCGGGCGCGATCGGCGTCGTCGGCCCGACGTAGCCGGCGGCGATCGCCGCTTCGAGAGAGGCAAAGCGAGCGGTCGCCGCCTTGGTGTCAGCCAGCAGCTTCTCGGCCGCCGCCCTCTGTGCCTTCGTCGGCCGGCACTCCCCCGGGGCGTGCGAGTTGAGCACGCCGATGCCGTGGTTCTCAGGGCCGGGAGCAGGGGCAAGCGGACCGGTAGCGAGGGGCGGCTCCGCTTC
>JALZEC010000402.1 GCA_030862235.1 Actinomycetota bacterium
GATCGTGCGCCGCCGGCATTGGCGGCCCTCGGCATAGGCCCGGACCCGGTCCACCCGGGAGCTGTCGAGCCGGCGGCGGGCGGTAGCTGCCGCGGCCGCCGCCCTCGCCGCCTCAGCGGGGTTGGCCCCCTCGCACGCGGACACGGGGTCCCCGCCCGGGCCCACCGCGACCGCCCCCTCCCGGGCCAGCCATCCGACGGCGGCGGCGATGCGTCCCAGCCGAGCGTCGGTGAGCAGGGCCAGCTCGGCCAGCGTCACGGTTTCACGCTCGACGACCGTGCGAGCGACCACCGTCAGTTCCTTGGCCCCGAGGCGGGGCCCGCCGGCGAAGAACCGGCGCAGTCCCAGATCCTCCGCCCGCCAGAACAGGATGGCCCGCGACGGCTGGCCGTCTCGCCCGGCCCGTCCCACCTCCTGGTAGTAGGCGTCGAGCGACTCGCTCGGTTCGGCGTGGAAGACGAACCGGACGTCGGGCTTGTCGATGCCCAGCCCGAAGGCGCTCGTCGCCGCGACCACGTCCACCTCGCCGGCCATGAACCCGTCCTGCACGGCATGGCGCGGCTTGGCCGCCAAGCCGCCGTGGTAGGCGCCCGCCCGCACCCCCCGCTCGCTGAGGGCGGCGGCGAGCGTCTCGGCGCGCGCCCGAGTGGCGGCGTAGACGATCCCCGGCGGGTCGGCGGCGACGACGGCATCGACCAGGGCCTCGTCGCGCTGGGAGGCGTCGTGGTGGCGCTCCACTGCCAGGTGGATGTTGGGGCGATCGAAACCCTGGACGATCACGTGCGGGTCGCGGAGCGCGAGCCGTTCGATGATCTCCTCCCGGACGGGAGGTGCGGCGGTGGCCGTGAGGGCGAGCACAGGCGGTCTCCCAACCTCCCGAAGGACGGCCGGGAGGTGCAGGTAGGCCAGGCGGAAGTCATGTCCCCAGGCGCTGATGCAATGGGCCTCGTCCACCACGAACAGAGAAGGTGTGCTGCCGCGGAGGGCGTCGAGCGTGTCGGGGTTGGCGAACTGCTCGGGGGCGACAAAGAGGAACTCGACCTCCCCCTTGGCCACGCCTTCGAGCGCCGCCCGGCGCTTGGCCTCGCCCAATGTCGAATTGGCGACGACTGCTCCTCCAGACCCTTCCTCCGTGATCGTCGAGACCTGGTCGTGCTGGAGCGAGATGAGGGGCGAGACGACGACTGTGGGCCCGTCGACCAGCAGCCCTGCCACCTGGTAGATCGCAGACTTTCCCCAGCCCGTGGGCATGACGGCGAGGACGTCCCGTCCTTCGCTCAGGGCAGCAATGGCCTCCTCCTGGCCGTCGCGCAGGCGCCGGTACCCGAACCCCTGGCGAGCGGCGCGGCGGATCTCTCGGGCGGGAGCGGCCATTGGCCGGTGGCGTACCCCCGGCGGGCGGGGGTCAAGCGCGGCCGGCGCGGCCTGCTCGGTGCTCGCTCATGCCGGCGCGGCTTGGAGGAAGACGGGGTTGCCGACTGTCGTGCGCCCGCGGGCGTCGAACGTCTCGACGCGGTACCACGTGCCCAAGGGCCCCTCGACGGCCACCCGGCCCACGGTGAAGGTGTGCTCGAACCGGTCACCGGTGACGGGAACCGTATCCAGACCGTCCCCGTTCCGGACCAGGCCGAGGGACTGGCCATCTCCTCCCAGCACCGTCACCTGGATCTCAGCCGTGGCGTCGGGACCATCGAGATGCAGGACGGATCCGAAGGTGCCCGGATCCTGCCCCGCCACTTGGGCCGACAGCTCGAGCGCCGGGCTGTTGTCCACGCCTCGTGCCCGGACGTAGGCGCGGCCCGCCCGGATCGCCTCCGTCAAGGCCGGCCGGGAGAGCTCGGACGCGAACACCGCCGTGGCGCACGATCCCAGCTTCGGTCCCTTCTTGTCATCCGAACCACAGACGGCCGTGATCTTGAAGCCGCGGTTGAGGAGGTTGTCCCAGTAGTCGACCGCCGTAGGGAAGAAGGGGTTGGCGATCGGCTTTCCCAGGTCCGGGAGGTGGTACTCCGACGGCTCGACGAGCGCGGGACCGGTCAGCACTTCGATCGTGTCCACCGCCTGCCAATCGATCTCGTTCGCCAGCTCGAAGGCGCAACCTCGGCACAGGCTCTGGAACAGGACCCCGGGAAAGGTCGTGGGGTGGTTCACCTGGAACAGGGCGCCGGCCGCTCGCACCTCCCGTTGGATGTCACGGATGTGGACGTCCTGGAATCCATGACGGAACTCGACGAAGCCCGGGGTCTCACCCAGCGACTGCATGTGACCGAAGTAGGTCACGATCTCCCGCCCGGGCCAGATGAGCAGGTCCGGGTTGTCCCGCTGCACCCTCCCGTACTCGTCCCAGTGGTGGCCGACCACGTACTCGGTGACGGGCAGGAAGTCCAGCAGCGCCGCCCGTCCGAAGGCGACGACCTCCTCGGGCCTCGGCCCTTCCGGACTCGAGTGCCACGCGTGCATGTGGAAGTCGCCGTGGTACCAGCCCGGCTCGCCCCGGGCGACGTGCGTGCGGTCCACGGGGTCGCGGTCCGGAGGGTGCCTCTGAGGGCCGCGCTTGGCCCGAACCGTGACGCACCAGGACGCGCCCGTGGGGCCGACGGCGGCGATGCCCAACTCGGCGTGCCAGGTGCCCGGGTTTATCGGGCCGGGCCGGTAGGCGCGTTGAGCAGTGTCGCCTTGGACGAAGACGTGCCTGTGCCGACTCCCCGACCACCCCCGGAACCCCTCGGCCGACCGGTAGCCCTTCTCGTCCCACAGCCCGAGGTCGAACGTGATCTGGGTGAGCGGGTTCTCGGCTCGGGGCGGAGGAAGCGCCTCCCAGTCGTAGTCGATCTCGAGCCGGGCCGTCCCCGGACGGACCTCGAAGGGGAGCACGAGATACTGCTTCTCGTCCTCCGGGAACGCGGTGCCGCGCATCAGCACCGGCCGGCCGTCGGGCTCGCACACTGGTGGTGCGCCGCCTGCTCCTCTCCTGCTGAGCGACGCCAAGGTTGCCGTCGCCCACTCCCCGAGTGACGCCACCACCGCGAGGGTCCAACGCACGACCCGCGGCACTGAACGCTCGACGTACACCTCGGGCTGGCTGACGCGGCGCGCTCGGGCTGCAGCGGCACGAAGACGGGCGGCGACCAACGAGGGACGTTCAGAGGGGGAAGCGGCCGCCACTGGCTCGCAAGTTCAGCACAGGGCTGTTCCTGGCATGCATCCGGCAGTCGCCGAGCGCGCCGTTTCCCGACACGAACGTCGGTTGAACTGCGGTAACCACGGGAAGACATCAAGGGAAGTACGACACGACAACGAGGTGCCCGTCATGCCTGGGAAAGACGAGCTGCCGTCGACGCTCAAACGCAGTCCGGCCAAGGCGCAGCGCACGTGGGTCAAGGCTCATGACAGCGCGGTCGAGACGTACGGCGAAGGCGAACGAGCGCACCGGACCGCGTTCTCTGCGTTGAAGCACTCGTTCGAGAAGGTCGGCGACCACTGGGAACCGAAGGACGAGAAGGGGCCCTCGGATCCTCAGGCAGCCAAGAGTGCCCCCCAGTCGTCGCGCGGCGGCAAGACCTACGGCGGCGTGGACGTCGAAGGTCACAGCCGTGACGAGCTCTACCAGCGGGCCCGGAAGCTGGGCGTCAAGGGGGCATCGCGCATGAAGAAGGCGGAGTTGGCGGAAGCCATAGCCAAGAAGCAGTGAACGCCGCGACCAGCGGTTTCACGCCGCGAAGAGCCGGGTAGGGCGCCGGAGGGACGGCGCCCGCACCCGACGCCTGCCTACTCAACAGAAGGAGTTGAACGCATGCCGACAGCAACGACGAGCCGAGTGCCCGACGAGGGGACGCGGGCCGCTCGGGTGGCGACTGGCCGCAGTCGCCAGGTAGCCGGGCAGGCCTCGGAGGAAGCCCAGAGCGTGGCCAGCACAGCAGCGGAAAAGAGCGGCGAGCTGGTCCGCGAGGCCAAGGAGGATGCCCGCCAGATCGCGGCGTCGGTCTGGTCGCGAGGGGGCGAGGTCACCGAGCAGCTCTCGACCCAGGGCCGGTCTCTCGTGCAGGAGACGCGGGCCCAGATCCAGACGCAGGCCCGTGCCGGCACGGAACGCACAGCCCAGGCCTTGCGCCAGTTCGGTGGGCAGGCCCAGGCCCTGGCCGAGGGTCGGCCCGAGGAGGCGCCGCAACTCGCGGAGTACGCGTGGAAGATCGCTGACAGCTGCTACGGGGCCGCCGACAGGATCTATGGCCTGGCCGACGACATCGACCAACGCGGCTTCGGAAGTGTCCTCCAGGACGTCCAGTCGTTCGCCCGGCGCCGGCCCGGCGCCTTCCTGCTCGGTGCCGTCGCCTTGGGCTTCGGCGTGGGCCGGCTGGCCCAGGCCAACGCCGAGCAGGACGAGGAGGAGGAGCCGGAGCAGCCAACCAGGCGCGCCGCTCCTTCTCGGACGAGGACGGTGCGGTGATGGCCTCCCAGTCACCCTGGGGCTACTCGTCGCAGTCGAGTAGCCCGAGTCGCCCCTACGGCGACCAGTGGGGCAGCTCACCTTCCGCCACCGGAGCGGACGAGGAGCGGCCGCTGGGCGATCTGGTGTCGGACCTGACGCGCTCGATGCAGACCCTCGTCAAGAAAGAGGTCGAGCTGGCCAAGGTCGAGATCAAGGAGCAGGCATCACGGGCGGGCAAGGGTGGAGCGATGATGGCCGCCGCCGGCGTGGCGGGGTTTGTCGCCCTCTTGCTCGTGTCGTGGGCCGCCGCGTGGGGGCTGGCCGAAGGCATCCCGACCTGGCTGGCGTTCCTGGCCATCGGTCTGCTGTACGGGGCGATCGCCGGCCTGCTGGCCTTGACCGGGAAGAAGACGCTCCAAAGCGTCAACCCCGTACCCCGCGAGACGGTGCAGACCCTCAAGGAGGACGTTGATACGGCCAAGTCCTCCCTGTCCCGGGGCGCTCGCCATTGACAACCCATGGCGCGCTCGGCCAGGCGCGCGCCCCTGCCAAGAACCAAGGAGGACCCGACGTGGCGACCGACGCAAACGAGGTCAGGCGAGAGATCGCGCAAGCCCGCAACGAGCTGGGTGAGACCCTCGAAGCCATCGGCGACCGAGTGGCACCCAAGAAGGTCGTCGCCCGGGCCAAAGACAACGTTGCAGAGAAGGTGGACGACGTGAGAGACAAGGTGAGCCCTAGCCGACTCCTCCGCCGGCCCGGCGATGCGCTCCGGCGGGGGCTCCAGTCGCTTGTCGGCGGGAGCGAGAGCGACAGCCGCGCCGACAACGGCCGGGTGTCCAGTGCGGGTCGTTCCGCCCGGAGCCAGACGCGCGAGGTGACCGGGCGGGCCGGCACCGCCGCCAGCCGGGCAGGTGATCGGGTGAGCTCGGCGGCCAGCCGGGCGGGCGATCGCACGCGCGGCGCGGCGA
>JALZEC010000406.1 GCA_030862235.1 Actinomycetota bacterium
CGCGTGACTTGAACGGGTCCTTGCAGAGCACCGTGCGCTGAGCCTGGTCGTTGAGCTTCAGGTGCACCCAGTCCACGGTGTAGTCCCGCTTGCGCTCCTTGGCCTTCTTGATGAACTCACCCCGCAGCCGGGCTCGGGTGGTCTGGGGGGGCGTCACCACCGCCCGGTCGATCGCCTCGTCGCTCACCACCCGTTCGAGCAGCCCTCGCTCCTGCATGCGGTAGTAGAGGCCGCGCCGGCGGTTGACGTCGTGGTACTGGAGGTCGAGCAGGGCGACCTTGGGGTGGCTCAGGGGAAGCTGGTGGCGTTCCCGGAAGGCCTCCACCAGGCGGTGCTTGATGACCCAGTCGCACTCCCGGTCGAGGCTGAGCGGGTCAACCTCGAGTTTGGTCAGGCAGTGCTCCCACATCTTGAGCGCCTGCTCCTCGAGCGGGGAGAGGCCGCGGGTCTCGGAGTACCGCTTGGCCCGGTTCAGGTACTCGGCCTGCACCTGGATGGCCGACAGCTCCCGACCGTTCTCCAGCCGGACCCGCCGCTTGCAGGTGATGTCGTGGCTGATCTCGCGGATGGCCCGGATGGGGTTGTCGAGGGTCATGTCCCGCATGACCACCGACGGGTCCTCCAGCATCCGCAGCAGGATCGACGTCGCCCCGACCTTGAGGAAGGTGGAGTACTCGCTCATGTTCGAGTCGCCCACGATCACGTGAAGCCGGCGGTAGCGCTCGGCGTCGGCGTGGGGCTCGTCCCGGGTGTTGATGATGGGCCGGCTGCGGGTGGTGGCCGACGAGACGCCCTCCCAGATGTGCTCCGCCCGCTGGCTGATGCAGTAGGTGGCCCCCCGAGCCGTGTTGAGCACCTTGCCCGCCCCGGCGTACACCTGCCGCGTGACGAAGAAGGGGATGAGGACCTCGGCGTAGTGGCCGAAGTCGTCCCGGCGGCTGGTCAGGTAGTTCTCGTGGCACCCATAGGAGTTGCCGGCCGAGTCGGTGTTGTTCTTGAAGAGGTAGACGATGCCCCGGATGCCCTCTTCCCGGAGGCGTTGCTCGGCGCTGGCCAGCAGGCCTTCGAGGATCCGCTCGCCGGCCTTGTCGTGGGCGACCAGGTCCTCGATCGAGTCGCACTCGGGGGTGGCGTACTCGGGGTGGCTGCCGACGTCGAGGTAGAGCCGGGCCCCGTTCTCGAGGAAGACGTTGCTGCTCCGCCCCCACGACACGACCCGCCGGAAGAGGTACCGGGCCACCTCGTCTGGGCTCAGCCGGCGCTGGCCGCGGAGGGTGCACGTCACCCCGTACTCGTTCTCCAGGCCGAAGATGCGCCGATCCATGTCTTCTCCCCGGGGCGTTCGCCCCTCTTGCGCACTGATCACGCTACCGTTCGGGGAGATGGAAGGGACCCGAATGGTGCGGTTGGCGACCGTGTCCCATCCCTTTCACGCGCGGGTCATCGCCGCCCGGGTGGGGTGCGAGGGCATCGTCACCGAGCTGCGGGGGTGCGTGGACGGGCCGTATCCGAGCATGGGCGACGTCCACGTCTACGTCCCCGAGATCGACCTGCCCGTCGCTCAGGAGCTGCTGCTAGCCGACGAGGTGGAGTCCGCCTTCGACGACGAGCCGGACGAGGGCCTCGTCGCCCGCCCCCGCGACCTGTGGCTGGTCATGGCCGCCACCCTCCTCCTCGCCACCTTGCTCTTCATCCGCTTCTGACCCGTTCTCGCGGTCGCTTCTCCCCCGCCTCCCGGCCGATTTCCGGCGTCGAAACCACTTCCGGCGCCGAAACCGGCTCTTCGCGATGAAGCGGGGAGCGTGACCAACTCACCCCCGTCGCCATAGACGCTGACCATCCACCACTCGCGACGGGGGGCCTCCGATTCTTGCGGCCGTCACGACAGCAAGAAATCGAGGAGGCCCCTGGGGTGGGATTTGAGCACACGGAGAGCGCCGTCGCGCTCATCGGCATGGACGGGTTCCGGCTGCTGGCCGCGCTCGAGGTCGATGGCGAGCTGCACCAGCTGGTGGAGACG
>JALZEC010000409.1 GCA_030862235.1 Actinomycetota bacterium
CCCTTCGGCGGCGACGGCCCCAGACGGGAAGCGCTCCGCGCCTGCCGTCAGGAGGTCAAGGAGGCCAACCCGGATGCCGACCGGGCGACCCTTCGGGCCGCCGTCCGGTCCTGCCTGGAGGAGGCCGGGATCCTCCCGCCCCTGACCGAGGAGCAGAAGGAGCGGCGGGCCACCTTCCGCCAGTGCCTGGAGACGGCTCGGGCGGAGCATCCCGACGCCGACCGGGCCACCATCCGCCAGGCCGTCAGGGAGTGCGTGGCGGCCAGCTGAGCGCGTCGCTTCAGTCGTGCGGGGGACACGCCGACACATGAAGAGTGAGTGCGGCGGGCCCCCCCGACCTGGACAAGAAGTACCGCGAGCTGCAACCGGCGCTCCTGAAGCGCCTTCGGTACGCACACGCCGCCCAGGCGGAGGACATCGCCGCCGAGGTCTGGGCCGAGATCGCCGCCACCCTCCCCCGGTTCTCGGGCGACGACGGGGACTTCCGGGCCTGGCTGTTCACGCTGGCCCGCCGCCGGCTGATTGACAGCTACCGGCGGGCGGGCCGGCGCCCGGTCGATGTGCTCGGGGATGACGACGTCGTGCCGCTCGGCGTCCCCGGTACCGAAGACCAGGCAGTGGAGCGGCTGTCGACCCTGGCCACCATCGCCTCGGTCCACGACGTCCTTCCTCGGCACCAGGCGGAGATCGTGCTCCTCCGCGTGGTCGGGGGCTACGGGGTTCAGCGGGTGGCCGGGATCACCGGCCTGCACCCGGTGAACGTGCGGGTTATCCAGCACCGGGCCCTGCGACGGCTGGCCGAGCACCTCGACAGCCGGGATCTGCGCTCGGCTTGATCGACCGCGAGCACGGGAGTCGAATGGACCACACCCACCGCTGAGGCGGAGCCCCATCCCCGGACTGAGCCCTGTCGGCGGGGGGCTGGTGCTCTTAGCCCCCGGAGACGTCCTGCGGCTTGGCCTTCCCGGCCGAGATCCAGGGCATCATGGCTCGCAGCTCGGCTCCCACCTTCTCGATTGGGTGCTCCTGGGCCCGACGGCGGTACTCGTTGAAGTTGGGACGGCCGTTGCGGTTCTCCGCCACCCACTCCTCGGCAAAGCGCCCGTCCCGGATCTCCTCGAGGATGCGCTTCATCTCCGCCCGGGTCTGGTCGTTGATGATGCGGGGACCACGCGTGTAATCGCCGTACTCGGCGGTGTCCGAGATGGAAAAGCGCATCCCCGAGATGCCGTTCTCGTACATGAGGTCCACGATGAGCTTGAGCTCGTGGAGGCACTCGAAGTACGCCACCTCGGGCTGGTAGCCGGCCTCCACCAGCGTCTCCCAGCTCGCCTGGACAAGGGACGTGACCCCGCCACAGAGCACGACCTGCTCCCCGAACAGGTCGGTCTCGGTCTCCTCGTCGAACGTCGTCTCCAGCACACCGGCGCGGGTGGCGCCGATGGCGTGGGCGTAGGAGAGGGCGAGGGCCTTGGCCTTGCCCGAGCCGTCCTGGGACACGGCGATGAGGGCGGGCACGCCGCCTCCCGAGTCGTATTCCCGGCGCACCAGGTGGCCCGGGCCCTTGGGGGCGACCATGGCCACGTCGATACCCGCCGGCGGGCGGATGAGGCCGAAGCGGATGTTGAAGCCGTGAGCGAAGAACAGGGCGTCGCCTTCCACCAGCTGGTCCGCGATCTGGGACTCGTAGACGGCCTGCTGCTCGGTGTCAGGCAGAAGCATCATGATGAGGTCGGCCTCGGCCGCCGCCTGGGCGATGGGCAGGACCCGAAGGCCGGCCGCCTCCGCCTTGGCCCACGATCCGGACCCCTCCCGCAGCCCCACACGGACGTCGGCACCCGAGTCGGCCAGGTTGCGAGCGTGGGCGTGGCCCTGGGACCCGTACCCGATCACCGCCACCTTCCGGCTGGAGATGAGGTTGGCGTCGACGTCGTTCTCGTAATAGGCCTTAGCCATCGTGTGCCCTCCTTATCCGACCCGGCCGAGGCTACGCAGCCGAGGCGCTTGCCGGTCGAGCTTGGGAAGGGCGACCCGTCCCGTCCGCTGGAGCTCGTTGATCCCGTAGGGCCGCATGAGGTCCTCGAAGTCGTCGAGCTGGGAAGGCGCACCGGCCAGCATGACGGTGAGGTCTCCGTGGCCCACATCCACGATCCGGCCCTCGAACACCTGGACCAGCTCGATGATCTGGCCCCGCATCCCCGCCTCGACCCGCACGGTGCACAGCATGAGCTCCCGCTCGACGCAGTCGTCAGGGTGGAGCTCGGTGATCTTGACCACGTGGATGAGCTTGAACAGCTGCTTGGTGACCTGCTCGAGCGGGGCCGACTCAACGTCCACGACGATCGTGATGCGGCTGAACCGCTCGTCGTCGGTGGGGGCCACCGCCAGCGAGAAGATGTTGAACCCGCGCCGGGCGAACAGCCCGGCCACCCGGGCCAGAACGCCCGCCTTGTTCTCGACCAGCACGGACAGGATGTGGTGGGCCGGCGTAGGCGTGGGCGCCATCAGTGGCCTCCCGGGCCCTGCTCGGGGCCGAGGATGATGTCGTCGTTGGAGGCGCCGGCGGGGACCATGGGGTACACCTTCTCCTCCGAGTCGACCCGGAAGTCGATGACGACCGGCCGGTCGTCGACGGCGTTGGCCTTCTCGATGGCCGCGACCACTTCCTCCGGGTGCTCGACCCGAAGTCCGACGCAGCCCATGGCCTCGGCCCACATCTTGTAGTCGGGCAGGTCAGGAGACAGGTAGACCTCGCTGTAGCGCTCCTCGTAGAACAGCTCCTGCCACTGCCGCACCATGCCGAGGTAGGCGTTGTTGAGGATGGCAACCTTGATCGGGATCCGCTCCGACGAGGCAGTGACGAGCTCCTGCGCCGTCATCTGGAAGCACCCGTCGCCGTCGACCGCCCACACCGTCCTGGTCGGCTGGCCCACCTTGGCGCCGATTGCGGCGGGCACGGCGAAGCCCATCGTTCCCAGGCCACCCGAGTTCACCCAGCTGTTGGGGTGGTTGAACTTCCACAGCTGGCTCGACCACATCTGGTGCTGGCCGACTCCGCTGCAGAGGATCGTGTCGTCGGGGGTGTTCTCCCGCAGCTGCTCGATGCAGAACTGGGGCTTGAGCTTGTCGTCCTCGTTCCACCCCTGCTCGTAGCGGAGCGGGTACTGCTTTCGCCAGCCGTCGAGCTGGGCGTTCCACTCGCTTCGGTCCGGCTGCGAGGCGGCGCCGCCCATCTCGTGGATCGCCTTGACCAGCTCTTCGATGACCTGCTTGCAGTCCCCGACGATGGGCACGTCGGCGCGCCGCACCTTCCCCAGCTCGGCCGGGTCGACGTCCACGTGGATGACCTTGGCGTGGGGGGCGAACGAGGCGACCTTGCCCGTGACCCGGTCGTCGAAACGGGCGCCGAGGGTGATGAGCAGGTCCGCCTTCTGCATCGAAGTGACCGCCGTGTAGTTGCCGTGCATCCCCGGCATCCCCAGGCAGAGGGGATCCGAGTCGGGAAAGCAGCCGCGGGCCATGAGCGTCGTCACCACGTGGATTCCGCACAGCCGGGCCAGTTCGCCCAACGCGTCGGATGCCCTGGCCTTGAGGATGCCGCCGCCGGCGTAGATGATCGGCCGGCGCGACTCGGCGATGAGCTTGGCCGCCTCCCGGATCATCTTCGGGTGCCCCTTGGTCGTCGGCTTGTACCCGGGCAGGTCGACGCTCTCCGGCCAGTACCACTCCATCTGGGAGCGGGGGTTCTTCGGGTCGACGATGTCCTTGGGCACGTCGATCAGGACGGGGCCGGGACGGCCGGTGGTGGCGATGTGGAAAGCCTCGCGGACGGCCCGGGGGATGTCCTGGGCGGACGTCACCAGCTCGTTGTGCTTGGTGACCGAGCGGGTGATTCCGATGGTGTCGCACTCCTGGAAGGCGTCAGTACCGATGGCCAAGCTCGGGACCTGGCCGGTGATCACGACGATCGGGACCGAGTCCATCATGGCGTCGCAGAGGGGCGTGACGATGTTCGTGGCCGCCGGACCGCTGGTGACCATGGCCACTCCGGGACGGCCGGTCACATGGGCGTAGCCCTCCGCCATGTGCCCTGCGCCCTGCTCGTGGCGGACGAGGATGTGGCGGATCGGCGAGTCGATGATGGGGTCGTAGACGGGGAGGATGGCCCCGCCCGGGAGGCCGAACATCACCTCGACCCCTTCCATCTCCAAGCTCTTGATGAGGGCCTGGCCCCCGTTCAGCTTCATTTCCTGCCTCTCCTGACCTGTCTGTTCGAGGAAATCGGTCTGTTCCGAGAAATGAAACGACCTCCCGGTTGGGAGGTCGTGAGGCGCACGCGCGACGGCGGTCGGCGTGCGCTAGGCGATGAGTACCAGAACGCGGGTGCGTGCCATGTGACGGCCAGTGTGGCACGACGAGCGCCCGGACAGCAACACGCACCCCCGGCCCCGGCCGGGAAGGCCGCCCGCAGGGCGGCCCATGGGCGCACGGCCCGGCGTGGGGTTGGGGCCCCACGCTCGGGAGGAGGCCGGGGTTGGGGCCCCGGCCGGGAAGGCCGCCGCAGGCGGCCCATCAACATCGTTGCCATTTCGATACGAAGCGGCGATGGGAGGGTTACCGTCGGAGCGCAGGGTTG
>JALZEC010000427.1 GCA_030862235.1 Actinomycetota bacterium
CGCCGGGCCCGCCCCGTACCGGCGCCGGACGGGCTCGACGGCGACGGCGGGCGCGGCGCGGCATCCTCTGGCGCTACCGCCGGGTCTGGTTCCTGTTCGGTCTCCTGGGGTTCACCGCCCTGGCCGGTGCGATCTTCGTCATCACCCAGATCCCGCTTCCCTCCGAGGCCCCCCTCGCCCAGACGACGCTGATCTTTGACGCCGCCGGCAAGCCGATGGCCGAGCTTCACGGCGTGGAGAACCGCTACCCGGTGAGCCTCGACCAGGTGCCAGAGATCACGCAGGCGGCGGTCATCGCCGCCGAGGACCGCAAGTTCCTCGAACACCGCGGCATCGACCCCATGAGCATCGCCCGGGCGACGTGGGCCGACATCCGGAGCAAGGGTGTCACGCAGGGTGGTTCCACGATCACTCAGCAGTACGTCAAGAACCAGTTCGTGGGCTCCGAGCGCAGCCTCGTCCGCAAGCTGAAGGAAGCGGTCATCGCCATCAAGCTCGAGCAGAAGTACGACAAGCGGACGATCCTCGAGAAGTACCTCAACACCGTCTACTTCGGGCGGGGCGCGTACGGGATCCAGGCAGCGGCCCGCACCTACTTCGCCAAGAACGTGGACCAGCTCGACCTCAAGGAGTCCGCCTACCTGGCCGGCCTGATCCGGAAGCCCTCGACGGGTGACGTCTTCGTCAATCCGGAGGATGGCTACTTCTTGCGGTCGTCGGTTCTCACCAACATGGTCCGCGACGCCGTCATCACCCAGGAGCAGGCGGACGAGGTCGAGCAGGCCAAGATCGAGGAGTACGTGTTCCGGCCGGAGAAGGCCGACACCACCTTCACCAACCCGAGGGACGGGATGGAGTACTTCGTCGAGTACGTCCGCCAGAAACTGGTGGACACCTACGGCGAGGACCGCGTGCTCCGAGGTGGGTTGCGGGTGACGACAACCCTCGACCCGGCTGTGCAGGCCCAGGCCTACCGATCGGTGTACGGCACCCTCGACCGGGACGACGACCCCGCCGGTGGCCTCGTCGCCCTGGATATGCAGGGCAGAGTCGTGGCCATGGTCGGTGGGCGGGACTGGGCCGCGTCCAAGGTCAACCTCGCCGTCGGGGAGGAGGGCGGTGGCAGCGGGCGCCAGGGAGGATCCGCGTTCAAGCCGTTCGTGCTGGCCGAGGCCATCCGCCAGGGCATCAGCGTGGACAAGGAGTACTTCGACGGGTCCAACAAGATGAAGCTCCAGGGATGGGAGCACGAGGTCGAGAACTACGAGAGGGCCTCCTACCCCCCGATGAACCTGGTCGAGGCCACCGCCTGGTCGGTCAACACCGTGTACGCCCAGCTCGTGAACCGTGTCAGGCCCGAGAACGTGGCCAAGCTGGCCAAGGACCTCGGTATCCGGTCCGAGCTCAACGCCGTCCCGTCCATCGCCCTCGGCACCCAGAACGTCTCCGTCCTGGACATGGCCACCGCCTACCTGACCCTCGCCAACGACGGTCAGCGGGTCGACCCCCGCGTCATTGCCAAGGTGGAAGAGGGCGGGACCGTCCTGGTGGACGACAAGCCGGCCAACCGACGACGTGTGCTGCCACCGGACGTGGCCAGGCAGGTGCGCTCGGTGCTCGCCGAGGTGGTCAACCGGGGGTCGGGGGTCCAGGCGCAACTCCCCAACGGCGGGGTGTGGGGGAAGACGGGGACGTCGGAGAACTACGGCGACGCCTGGTTCGTCGGAGGCAACGAGAAGCTGATCACGGCCGTCTGGATGGGATACCCGGAGGGGCAGTCCCGGGAGATGCACTACATCCACGGAATCACGAGCGTGGCTGGAGGCACGCTTCCCGCCTTCATCTTCAAGAGGTTCATGCTTCAAGCCGCTCCTGGGGAGGGCAAGCCGCCCACCACCGACGCCGTGCTGGACGTGCGGGCCCTCAACCAGTTGTCCGCCCCGTGGGACCCAGGCCCCGTGAGCGGCCCGGCGGTGTCTGCGTCCGACTCGGACGCCCCCACGGTTGTGACGACAACCACGGCCCCACCGGCGCAGCCGGCGGCGACGACCGTGACCACCGAGCCAGCCGTCTCGCAGAGCCCTGTCGCGTCCACACCCCCACCGTCCACCCAATCGACCACGCCTGTGCTGACCACCCCGCCTGTCTCGTTCACCCCGCCGACCTCGCCCAGGCGGTCGACCAACACATCGATCTCGTTTCCGGACTTCAACGATTGAGCAACGCCCCGGTTGACCTCTCGTCGGAGCCAGCACCCCTCGCCGTCTGCGAGTGCTGCGCCGGAGAGGACGAAGACCTGGCGTGGGTCTGGCCCATGCCCGTCAACTCGAGCGAAGAACCGCAGCTCTGGTGCGCCGACTGCCGTGACCGGTTCCCCTACGAAGACGCGGACGAGCCGGAGAGCGGCGACGATTGACCCGCAAGCGGGGTCGGTAGACTCTCTTCACCGCCGGCAGCCCAGATCGCGCTGGACGGGAGGAGGTACCGCCATGGTTCAACACGTCACCGTTCCGGGCGTGCGTGCCCGAAAAGGCGGTACTCCGATCGTGATGGTCACGGCCTACGACACCCCAACCGCCCGTATCGCCGACGCGGCCGACGTGGACGTGATCCTGGTGGGGGACTCTGTCGCAATGGTGGTACTCGGATACGAGGACACGCTGCAGGTGACGCTGCCGGACATGGTCCACCACGTCGCGGCCGTGGCTCGTAGCCGTCCCAACCCCCTGGTCGTGGCTGACCTCCCGTGGCTCTCCTACCACCTCTCGCCCGAGGACACGGTGCGCAACGCGGCAGCCCTCGTCCGAGCGGGGGCGCAGGCGGTGAAACTCGAGGGAGGGTCCCGCCGGCTGCCGATGATCGAGGCCCTCATGCTGGCCGAGATTCCGGTCATGGGCCACGTGGGCCTGACTCCGCAATCCGTGAACGTGATGGGTGGCTACCGGGTGCAAGGTCAGCAGGAGGAGTCTGCGACCGCCCTCGTCGAGGACGCGATCGCCCTCGCCGGCGCCGGGTGCTTCGCCATCGTGCTCGAAGGTGTTCCCGCCGAGGTTGCCCGCCTCATCACCGAGTCGGTCCCCGTTCCCACCATCGGGATCGGTGCCGGTCCGTGGTGTGACGGACAGGTCCTGGTGTTCCACGACCTCGTGGGCTTGGAGGATCGGGTCCTGCCCCGCTTCGTCCGCCGCTACGCGTCCCTCAAGGACGAGGCGGTGTCGGCGGTGAGCGCCTTTGCCGCCGACGTCCGGACGGGTCGGTTCCCCTCCCACAGCGAGAGCTACCACCTTTCCGAGGAAGCCTCTGCTGCTCTCGGCCTCGCCAGGGCCCAGAGCCGGCCCGCGTGACGCAGGGGGGCGCGTTCAACCCCACCTCCCGCATGCTGCGCTGGGTCGTCGCCGTCCTGGTCGTCGTGGCCGGCGTCGTCTTCATCCTGAGGGGTGCGAACCGGCCGCCCGATCCCTTCCTCCGGGGGGAGGAAGGGGGACGCCAACGGGTGGAAGGCTTCGGCTCGATCGCCTTTCGGGTGAACACCATGGCCTCCACGCTTCGTTGCGCCCTCCTCGCCAAGGAGCCTCAGCAGTGGGCGCGGGGGTTGATGGGGCGCACCGACCTCGCCGGTTACGACGGGATGCTGTTCGTCTTCGACGAGGACAGGCAGGGCAGCTTCTACATGCTCAACACGCCGCTCCCGCTCTCGATCGCCTGGTTCGACTCGTCCGGACGGTTCGTCTCGGCTACGGACATGGAGCCCTGCCTCACCGGCCCCGATTGCCCCCTCTACTCGGCGGCCGGTCTCTACCGCTACGCCCTCGAGGTTCCGAAAGGTGGACTCGACGAGCTGGGGGTCGGCCCTGAAACGGTGATCGAGATCGGCGGCGAGTGCGGCCCGGCGCGCTAAGGCGTTCGCCTCTCCGACCCCCAACCAGCTTCGGAGAGACGAACGCCGGACAGGAGACGGGGCTCCTCCCCGTTCATGACGCGGGAGGATGAAAAAACCTGCGGGACGCGCTGAGTTCACGAAGGGTCACGGAGAGCGCTAGCGTCCATGGCCGTCGGCCACGGGGGCCGAACGACATTCCGTGCTCAGGTCCGCAGTCCGCCGCCGCTCACTCGTCGCCCAGAGCGATGACGCGCTCGCCCGCGAGGCAGCCGGTGGCGGTGTCGAAGCCTTCGGCGAGCTGTACCGGCGCCACGCGAGCGTCGCCTGGGGCGTCGCCCAGGCGGTGGTCCGCAATCCTGACGACGCGTCGGACGCGGTCGCCGAGGCGTTCACGAAGGTCCTGAAGACGGTGGTAGGGGCCGGGAGCGCCGGGGACGAACCCATGCGGTTCCGGCCCTATCTGCTCACGGCCACCCGCCACGCCGCGATCGACGTCGTGCGCCGGCGGTCGAGGACGGGGCCGGCCGAGGCGATCGAAAACTGCGTTCCGGCCCCTACCTGGGGACAGCCGGTCGACCAGGTCGTCGCCCGCGAGGAGGAGAACCTGGTGGTCGAGGCGTTCGCTCGCCTGCCTGAGCGATGGCGGACCGCGATGTGGTTGATCGACGTTGAGCAGCTCTCGACGAGGGATGCGGGCGCCGTCCTCGGCGTCGAACCCAACAACGCCGCCCAACTGGCCGCTCGCGGCCGCGCTCGCCTTCGCGAGCATTTCCTCCAAGCTCATGTGCCCAACCACATCAGATCTGGCTGTCAGGAGGTCGTCGGATCTCTCGGCAGCTACCTGGCCGGCACCGCGTCAGCCTCTCGCCGGGCCCACGTGGACGATCACGTGGCCGGGTGTGCGGAGTGCGGCGAGCGGTTGGCGCACGTCCGTGACCTCGGCGTCGTCCTGCGCCGGGCGATCCTTCCCATACCCCTCCTCCTGGATCGCCGGATCTCCCGAGCTGTCCAGCAGGCCGAGGTATCAGCGTCGTCCCTTGTCGAGGGGCCGGCGGCGCGTGTCCTGAGTGTCGGCAGCAGGGGATCGCTCGACACCTGGAGTGCGGTCGTCGAGCACCTATCCGCCGCGTCCCCGGCGGTCGAACGGCTGGTTGCCGGGGTCACCGCCGCCGCCTTCGTCGTCGGCGTCTCAACCGCTGCCGTCAAGACCCAGGAGGGGGGCAGCACCGGGGACAGTGCAGCCGTCTCCCAGGGCCCCCGGGTGGCGGGGGCCACGCTCTCCCAGCCGGGTGGGCCACGGCCCATATCGGCGTCGACCGGCGCACGGGGCGACGGAACGGGGGCCGGGGCCGCCACCCCGACGGCCACCGGCGTTGCCACGCCCCCATTGCGGTCGGTTGCGGCGACGAGCTCCGAGGCGAGTCCCACACCATTGTCGCTGGCCCCGACGGGCTCTCTGTTGGCGCCCACGACTGACGTCGTAGGCCCCACGTTGCAGGGGGCAGATCTCGCTGGTGCCGATCTGGGCGGGACCGTCCTGCGAGGGGTGGACCTCACCGGGGCCGATCTGGACAGAGCGGCAATGACGGGGGCCGACCTGAGTCACACGCTGCTCTCGGGCGCCGATCTGAGCGGGGTGGACGCCTCAGGCGCTCAGCTCCGAGGGACCGAGCTCTCGATGACAACCCTGACTGGGGCCGACCTGACTCGAGCCGACCTGACGCAGGCACTGGCTCGCGGCGCCAACCTTGCCGGGGCCGACTTGTCCGGAGCCGTCGCCCACGGGGCCGAGCTGGACGGAGCCGACCTCAGCGGGGCGGTCCTCGCCGGCGGCGACCTCCGCGGTGCCGACCTCAGTGGGGCCCTCCTCTCGCGGAGCTCACTGACCGGAGCAGATCTGACCGGAGCAGATCTGAGGGGGGCGGATCTGAGGGGGGCGGATCTGACCGAAGCAGATCTGAGCCGAGCAGATCTGAGGGGGGCGGACCTGACCGGAGCAGGTTTGACCGGAACCAACCTCGCAGGAGCTGACCTCACCTCGGCGAAGGTGGACGGGGTCATGCCCCTGGGCCCCGGGGCAACCGGAACCGTGCTCAGCCCGCCCAACGTCGCGCCGCCCGGTGCAGCCCTCACCAGCCCTCTCTCCGGCCCGGCAACTGTCCCCGAACCTTCGGTGCCGGCCCTGACAAGCCTGCCCGCCCCTCGCCTGGCCCTACCGGCGCCCGGCACCGCCCTTCCCCTGCCCTCCGCTCAGCAGCCGGCGGCGACCACCGACAGCGTTCTCGCCGCTCCGGCAACCCCGCTCACCTCCGCCGCCGCCGCCCCGGCCGCCCCGCTCACCTCAGCCGCCTCCGTCGCCAGTGCCGCCACCGCTCCGGTCACCGGCGCGGTCTCGACCGCCACCGCTCCCGTCGCTGACGCGGCCACCGCCCCCGCTCCGGTCAC
>JALZEC010000442.1 GCA_030862235.1 Actinomycetota bacterium
GGATCTCCGCATGCCGGACCCCGAACTCAGCAGGGCTGAGTTGCGGGCCACCGCGGAAGTCGCCCTGTCAGCCGACGGCCCACTGGCGACCCGCAAGGTGTTCACCAAGCGGGATGTGATCGTGGCCGTGGCTCCCGAGCTGTTCGGACGGAACCTGTCCGAGCTCCCCCGCGCCGTCGAGCGGACGCTGGCGGACCCTGAGGCGGTTCCCCTCCTGGCCGTCGCCGGAGCGCACCAGCGGGCGTACGCCACCGCCACCACCATTGCCCGCGAGCAGGCGATCGCCCGCTCCGTCGAGTCGCAGGCCCAGCGCAGGGACGGGGCGGCGGTGTCCTGGGAGGAGGCCGATGCAGCGGTGGCTCGGGCGGAAGCGTCGCTCGGCCGTCCTCTTACCACCGGCCAGCGGAAGGTGGTCCAGGAGATCCTCACGTCGGGTCGGGGCGTCGAGCTGGTCGTGGGGGTGGCGGGTTCGGGAAAGACCACGGCTCTTGCCGCCGTGCGCGAGGCCTTCGAGGCCGCCGGCTACGAGGTGGTGGGCACGTCGACGTCCGGACAGGCCGCCCGGACGCTCGGGCGGGAGGCGGGCATCGCCGAGAGCCGCACACTGGCGTCGATCAACTGGCGCCTCTCGCACGGCTCCCTCCGGCTGACCAGCCGGCACCTGGCGATCCTGGACGAGGCGGGCATGACCGACGACGCCGCCCTGTTGGCCTTCCTCGAGGCGTGCTGGGAGGCGGGGACGAAGGTGGTGATGGTGGGCGACCACCTTCAGCTGTCCGCCGTCGGACCGGGCGGAGGGTTCGAAGCCTTGGTCTCCCGCTTCGGCACCGTCGTACACCTGCTGTCGGAGAACGTCCGTCAGATCGATCCCGCCGAGCGGGTCGCCCTCGAGCAGCTGCGTTCGGGCAAGGTGGAGAAGGCGGTGGCGTGGTACGGGGCCGAGGGTCGGATCGTCGTCGTGCCCGATCGGGACGCGGCCCTCGACGCCGTCGTCGCCGGCTGGGAGAGCGACATCGCCAACGGCTCGAACGCGGCGATGTACGCCTGGCGTCGAGCGAACGTCGCCGAGCTGAACCGGCGGGGCCGCCAGGCGTGGGAGGCGTTGGGGCGGCTCTCCGGACCCGAGCTGCTCGTCGGCTCGACGCCCTACCGGGCCGGCGACCGCATTGTCACCCTCGCTCCGGGGGCCGACGGGCAGATCGTCACCTCCGAGTGCGGCACGGTGCTGGCGGTCGACGTCCGCCGCGGCGAGCTGGCGGCGACCATGGACGACGGACGGATCCAGCGCTTCGCCGGGGACGACCTCGCCGCCGACCACCTGGCCCACGGTTACGCCGTCACCGTGCACCGCTCCCAGGGGGCGACGGTGGCCCGGGCCCACTCCCTGGAGGACGGCGGCGGCCGGGAGCTGGCCTACGTGAAGCTGAGCCGAGCCAAGGAGTGCTCGACGGTCTACGTCGTAGCCGACTCGCTCGAGCAGGCGATGGACGACCTGCGGTGGTCGTGGGCGCAGTCCCGCCGCATCGGCTGGGCGATCGACCGGGGAGCGTTCGGACGCGAGGAGCCGGCGGTGGAGGCGGCAAAGGCGGCCGACGGGACGGTGCCCGCCCGGCTGCGCCACGCCCGGCTCGTCCTCGAACGGGACGCCTTGGCAGCCGTGATACCGACCGATCCCGGCTTCGCCTACAGGAGCACCGAGGCTCGGGTGCGACGCCTCGAACACGAATTGGAGGCGCTGGAGAAGGGGGACGGCTGGGGCGTCCTACGAGGGACTGCGGTCGGGGAGGCGGCCATCGCCTGGAAGCAGGGGTTGAACGAGTGGCGGGGATGTCTCGCTCGGGCCGAGCACGTCGGCCTCAGGGAGCGCCAACAGCTGCGCAGGCAGGCGGCAAGAGCTGCCGAGCGTGAGGGACCGCTACGGGATGCCTTTGAGCACCTGGCCGCGCCGGAGCGGGCGCGAATCCGCCGGGAGTTGCCCGAGGCCAAGACGCTGCTGGCGGATCTCGAAGCTCAGCACTTCGCCCACGAGCACTTCCGGTTT
>JALZEC010000443.1 GCA_030862235.1 Actinomycetota bacterium
GAGCTGAAGGACGGGCCAAAGTATGCATGACGCATCTCGTAGGAGCGCGGCTTGGCGAGCAGGCTGTTGTAGGTGAGGAAGGCGGCGCCGAGGGAACAGCCGGCGTCGCCGGCCACGGGCTGGATGAACACCCTGGCGAACGGGGACTCGTTGATGATGCGACCGTTCATGACGGAGTTGAACGCGACGCCGCCGGCCAGGCACAGGTTCGTCTCACCGGTGCGTTCGTGGAGTGCTCCCAGCAGGTGGAGCACCACCTCCTCGAGCACGAGCTGTGCGCTGGCCGCCAGATTCTGATCGCGCTCGGTGATGGCGTCGCCAGGACGGCGGGGCGGTCCAAGCACCCGCATCGCCCGCTCGCTGAACTGGTACCGCTTGGCCAAGTGGTGGTCGAGCACCCGGATGTTCACGCGGAAGCCGTCGCGACCGTCGATGGTGAGGACCTCCTGGGAGAGGAAGTCGTAGAACTCCGGCTTTCCGTAGGCGGCGAGGCCCATTACCTTCCACTCGTCACCGTCAAACATGTCGAACCCGAGGAAGTTGGTGATCGCCGAGTAGAACTGGCCAAGGGAGTGAGGGAGCTTGATGCGCTTGATCGGACGGACGGTCGTGCCGGTACCGATCGCCATCATCGTGGTCGTCGCCTCTCCCGTGCCGTCCATGGTCAGAATGGCGGCACGGTCGAACGGGGACACCAGGAACGCGCTGGCGGCGTGCGACAGATGGTGCTCGAAGTAGTGGAACTTGAACTCGCTGGGCCCGAAAGTGTCGCGGAGGAGGCGAGGATACCGGAACATTCCGAGGTAGCTGTTGCTGACCTGAGTGACGCCCCGATCGACGCGCGCGCGGAACATGTCGGGCGAGATGACCAGTGACTTCAACGCCTGCATCGCCTTGTGGCGAAGGATCCAGGGCTTCCAGTAGAGGGCGACGTGTTCGACGTCGGCCAGCCTGATGCCCGCCTCAGAGAGGCAGTAGCGGACGGCATCGAACGGGAAGCCGACGTGATGCTTGCGGCGGGAGAACCGCTCCTCCTCGACCGCCGCCACCACCTGACCGTCACCGATCAGGGTGGCAGCCGCGTCACCGAGAGTGGTAAGTCCGAGGACGTACATGCACACTCTCCATTCCGGAAATCTCGCACGAAATCGGCACCTGGGGTGCGCGCTGCGGGAGGTGCGCCGACCGAGAAGCAGTCACTGTAGGTGCCGTCCCGCCATGTCCGCCTGTGTAGGCTACGTGCTCACGGAGGATCGCGGGCGGTGAGGCGTCGGGGCGGTGAGCGTAAGTCCCCCTCCCGGCCGCACTCGCCGGTGGCCGGAGCACGCACTCGATGAACCCTCGACTTCTCGACTTCCTGCGCTGCATCGACTGCCGGGAACCTTTGGATTTGGAGGCGCTGGCTGTCTCTCCTGATCGGCTGGAGGAGACTTGGGTAGGACTGCTCCACTGCCGGGGAGGTCATTGGTTTCCGGTCGTGCGGGGCATCCCGCGCATGTTCGCTGGCGCCATGGAGGAGTACTGGCCCGACGTCGAGGCGCATCTCAGCTCGTCGTTGCGCGAGGCGGTGCGGCGAAGGGGGGACGGGCACGCGGTCGGCTACGACTCACGTACCCGCGAAAGCTTCGGCTTGGAGTGGCAGAACTTCCAAGTGGGTGACCAGACGTGGGGGATGGACGTCGACACCCGCGTGAAGTGCTTCTTCCTCGACCCGCTGCGCATCCCTCGCGAACACCTCGAAGGCAAGGTCGTGCTCGACGCGGGCTGTGGGAACGGCACCCAGTCGGTCGCCTACAGCGCACTTGGCCTCGAAGTGATCGCCGTCGATCTCAGCTCGGGTCTGGAGCACGGCAACGCCTACCGCCAGCTGCATCCGGGCGCTCGTCCCGAGCGCGTTCACTTCGTGCAGGCTGACCTGCAGGCCACGCCACTCGCAGAAGCGTCGGTCGACATCATCCACGCCGCCGGCGTCCTGCATCACACTCCGGACACCCGCCACACGTTCCGGCTCCTCTGCCGGCTCTTGCGCCCTGGCGGCACCTTCTTCGTATGGCTGTATGGCTACGAACGAGGGGTCACGCCGCTCGTCAACGGCATCCGCTCCATCACCACGCGCCTCCCGGCGCGTACCTTCACCTGGGTGGCCCAACGACTGGCCGGAGCATTCCGCGTCTTCTGCCGCGTCGCCGACGCCACCGGTATCCGCTCTTACCCGGTCCTCTCGCAGCGTGAGGCGGTGCTGGCGCTTACTGACATCTTCGGTGCGCCGTACGCGCACTGTCACTCCTACCCTGAAGTGCGCCAATGGTTCATGGAAGAGGGGTTCGACGAGGTGTGGCCCTGCAACGAGGGACGCCGGGGGTTTGGCGCCGTCGGCCGGCGGAGAGGGGCGTGGACAGAGCGAGAGCACGACGGTGAGCGTCGCCCCGCCTCCGTCGGTACTAGCCGATGACACCTCCGCGACCTTGCCCGGCGTGCGGCCGTCTGGTCGCAACCACTCGCGGTTACGTCAACGGTCTCAGAGTCCTCCAGTGCCGGCCGTGCGGCACCCTCTATACCGGGGAGATCGGGGCGACCGAGTTCGCCGAGGTGTACGAGGGCTACTACACCGAAGAGAACCTGGTGGCTCCCGAGTTTGTCGCCCACTCCCTCGATCGAATCCTGTCGTCGTTCGAGCCGTACCGTCAGTCGAACCGGATGCTCGACGTCGGCTTCGGCGGCGC
>JALZEC010000453.1 GCA_030862235.1 Actinomycetota bacterium
GCCACTGACGCCCCGCTTGCTGGCGGTCAGGCGGAAGGGGCCGAGCTTCAGCGACTTCCGGAAGCCCCATCCCACCAACGTTCCTCCTTCTGGCTACGTCTCGCAGGCCACGCCATCGCCGTCGCGATCCAGCGCCGAGCGATACCCGGGGTCACCCCGCCGAAGCGGTGCCGCGCCCGCAGCTCTGGCGTCGGTGCAGTTGGCGAAGTAGGCGGTGGACTGCGTCACGGGCGGCGATGTTGGAGCTGTGGTCGCTCTGGTCGTTTCGGGAACGGCAGCGAACGCCCGAGTCGTGGCGGGCGCTTCGGGTGTCGTCGTGTCTGCGTCGCTGGTCGTCGTCGCCGATGTCTCGGGTGTGTTCGACGTTGTGTCGGTTTCCTCTGAACCGCAGGCCGTCAGGGCACCGAGAATGGCGAGAGACGCCACGATCGTCTTGGGGATGAGTCGTCTCACAAGGACTGCCTCCTCGTCCCCCTCGACCTTATATGGACACTCCGGACAACTTCGACGTTTGGCGCGAGCGTTTACCGTTCAAGGGGGGCCGGGCAGAACCTTCGTCGTAATTGAAACAACCAAGGGAGGCAGTGATGCCCAAGGTCGACCCCCAGACGGGCGAGCCCATGCCGGACGAGCCGGACCAGGACGACGACACCCGCGGCGGCAAGGTTGAAGGCGACCCCGGCCTCGGTGGCGCATCGGAGACCGGTGGCGCCAACGTTGCCGAGCGCACGGCCGACTGAGTTCACACCAGGTCGCTTCTAAGGGGCCGGCTCCTCGTGGGCCGGCCCCTTCGCGTCCTCCAGGAGTTCTGCGGTCGCTCTCCTGAGTAGAGAACGGGCTTCCGTCAGCGCCACGCCCAGGTCGGGCTCGAGGTCCAGCAGGGCGCCCGTCCCGACGATCCCTTCCTGCCGCAGGACCGACCCTTCCACCGCCACGGAGCCGGCCACGGCAAGGCAGGGGACCCCGAGATCCCGGGCCCGACGGGCCAGGGCGACCGGAGCCTTGCCCCGCATGGACTGCTCGTCGAGTCGTCCCTCGGCGGTGATGACCAGGTCGGCGTCTGCCAAGGCCTGGTCGAGGCCGATCAGGGCGAAGACGACCTCGGTCCCCCGGACGGGAGGGCGGCGAAGCGCAGCACCCAAGCCGCCGGCCAGTCCGCCGCCGGCGCCGGCGCCCGGCAGTGCGGCGATGTCCAGTCCCCCAGCGTCGGCGACGAGGTCAGCAAGACGAGCGAGCGCGGCGTCGGCCTCGTCCACGTCGTCCGGGGCCAGTCCCTTCTGAGGGCCGAAGACCGCCGCTGCGCCTGAGGCGCCGGTGAGCGGAGACTCGACGTCGGCGGCGATGACGATGTCCACGGCGGAAAGCCGGCCATCGAGCCCCGAGAGGTCGACCGCGGAGAGCTCGAACAGTCCCTCCAGGCCGGGACGCACCGAACGCCCGGTGGCGTCCAGCAGACGGGCGCCCAGCGCAACAAGGGCGCCCGCGCCTGCGTCCGTGCTGGCCGTCCCGCCGATACCGAGCACCACGCGCTCGGGATTCAGATCGAGCACCGCCCGGAGGAGGCGCCCGGCATCGAAGGACGAGGCGGCCCGGGCTTCGTCCGGCGTGGGGCGGCGGTCGCGAAGGCCGCCGACCTGGGCGACCTCGGCCACGGCCGTTCGGGGAGGGCCCGGCAGGAACGCGACGGTGACCTCGTAGGGGTCGACGGCGAGCGAGACCGCCTGGGCGCCGGCGGCGAGGAGCGCCTCGACCGTGCCGTCACCGCCGTCGGCTACGGGAAGCAGCCGCAGGAACGCCTCCGGCAGGGCCAGCCGGACACCGGTGATGGCTTCCGCCGCCTCGCGCGCGGTCAAGCACCCCTTGAGCTTGTCCGGCGCAACCAGAACCCGCACGGGCCCCAGCTTGGCGGAGAGGGAGGGATTTGAACCCTCGAGGGAGCTTTACACCCCCTAATCGCTTAGCAGGCGATCACCTTCGGCCGCTCGGTCACCTCTCCTCGCGTCGCGCGAGTGTTGCACAGCCGGGGATACAGGGTTCACAGCATCGGACTCAGAAAGAATGGGGGGATGCGGAAGGTCGGACGGGTCGCCGTCGTCGTGCTCGTGGTCTCGCTGCTCGGCGCCTGTGGCTCAGGCGGGGGGAGGAGGCTGACCTGACGGTCGGCGCCCCGCCGGGGGCGAGCGTGACCACCGCCCCGGGCGAGACCCCGCCGCCCACGCCGGCACCGGGGTCCGTGCAGCAGGCCTGCGACGCGCTGACCCGAGAGGAAGTGGCCAACGTGGTGGGAAACCCGGTCCGGCCGGCGAACGGATCGGGCAAGAACTGCTTCTGGGGCACCTCGGTCGACCGCGGCACCAGCATCTCCCTGTCCATCACCCGCCCGGCGCCGCCCCAGGAGTGCACCGCCCAGCGCAACGCCCTCCCCAA
>JALZEC010000009.1 GCA_030862235.1 Actinomycetota bacterium
TGTGCTGGGGACAAGGCAGACCGGTAGCGCAAGCTCGCTCAACTGTTCACTCAGGCAGGGCGCCCAGGCTGGTCTCCCGGGCTGGGCGAACTACCTAATACGGATAATCTAGACGCAGGCGGGGCGAGCGTCAAGTCACGATGCGCGTCCTCGGGAAGACGCTTCACGCGCCCGCCACCAGTGGGCGAACTCCTCCCCCATCCGGGCCAGCTCGTCGACGAGCGAGTCGTCCGGCACGACCGACTCCGGCAGGAACAGCTCGAGAACGCCGACCGCTTCGCCATCGACGACCACGGGCAGCCCCACTCCAGCGGTGAACCCGGCGCGCACTGCGGCGTCGGCCGGTGGCAGCTCAGTGGCGGCCTCCGTGCAGGACACCCACACCGGCTGCCGGCGGGCGAGGACAAGGCCGGAGAGGTTCCCCTTGGATGCAGCCGACCTCGACTCGAGCACGACCTGGAAATCCGGAAGCTGCTGGGGGAGGTGCTCGTTCCACACCTGGGACGGGACGAGACGACGGCCGAGCTCGGCCGAGACCACCCGAAGGTGACCGAGCGACCCGCCCAGGTGGGTGAACACCTCATTCAGGACGGGTTCGCCTTCCTCGATCGTGTCCGGCTCTTTGGCCATCGTCATGGCCCGGCTCTCGGCCTCCCGCTCCACGACCCGGCCGGCCATTCCCGGTCCGGACGGGCCGGTCGGCCAGCCCCGGCGGCCTCCTGTCGGACGCCCTCCCCCCAGCTCGATCTCGGCCTGTTCCAGCAGGGACTCGACGGCATCACTCCCGGAGCTGGTAACAACGCTCTTCCGCACCCGAAGCGGGACCTTCCGGGCGCGGAACGTCACCGGCTGGCGGAGGACATCGAGGATCCGTCTGGCCACAGCCGAGGCCGAGGCTTCAGGTACCTCGTGGAGCAGGACGGCGTAGCGGGTTTCGCTCAGACGGCCGACGCTGTCGCCCTCGCGGGCGGCGCCCACAAGGCGGTCCGCCGTCGTGCTCGCCAGGAGGTCGGCGAATCCCGGTTCCGAAAAGCCATCGGAGGGTCCGGCTGGCTCGACCTCGAAGAACACCACGGAAACGCCTACGCCGAGACGCTCGGCCCGAAGGAGCTGGTGGTGCAGGTGATCCACGAAGAGCTCTCGGTTGGCTAGCCCCGTCAGCGGATCGTGGAACGCCTGCCGGAGCAATGTCTCATCGAGGTCCTCTCGCTCACCATCGGACGCGGCGTTGATCTCGCGGTTCCACCTGAGGGCGTCTTCTTCGAACTCGGCCTGGGTGACCACCTCCGCCCGTGCCAGTTCCCACCCCTCGAGCTGCAGCTCCCTCTGGGCGTCCTGCCAGGAAGCGAGGGCGCTGCGGAGTGCTTCATCGGGCGCCGGAGCACGGACGACGACCTGGAGGGCGTATCTGTCCGGGCTGTACAGCGTTGTCGGGTTTCGTTCCCCCATCGACTCCATCAGCCGCCGCAGCGTGTCGATGCTCATGGTCTTCTTCGAACCGGCGCTTGTCGTCTCAAGAACGACGATCCAGTCCTCGGTCATCTTCCCCCCAACCTGGCCGGCCAAGGTCTTTGGCCGGCACTTCGTCTGTACGAGATGCGCGCCACGCCCGTACATCGGAGAGGCGCACACCGCCGTCGGTCTCGATCAGCAATCCCAATTCTCGCGGGAATGGCCCAATTCGGTCAATAGCGGCAAATTTCCGATACGTGTGAGCGAGGGCGCGCACCCGTCGGGACGATGAGCAACGGGATTCGCGGTCGGTCGTTCCCGCCCGGCTCCCGCTCGGACCGGGAAGACGCGGAGTTGATGAAACAGGCCCGTTGGCCTACCTCCATCTTGCTCAAACTCGTTGTTGCCTGTCTCCTTTCTCCGTGAGGGTTGACGTGATTAAACTTTGGGTAAAGAGGCGGGATTGTCGGATTTGCTCCTCGCCACGCGGAAGTGAGAGCTGACATGGGAAAGCAGGACAACAGCGAGCAGACCCGGTCGCCAACCAGGCCCGACCGATTGGTGGGCGTCTCGGCGAGGACCGTTGAGCGGTGGGCCCGGGCCGGGCGCGTCGGTTGCTTGGTCACGGTGGGAGG
>JALZEC010000020.1 GCA_030862235.1 Actinomycetota bacterium
CCCACTCCCGAGCCGGCACCGACATCAGCCGCCGAGCCTCCTCCCGCGCCGGCGGCGAGCACCGCCGTTCCCCGGCTCAACCCGGCCAGCTTCCAGGTGTTCCAGGCCATCCAGCACCTTTCCCTCCGGATCCCGCTCTTCAAGCCCACGGAGGCCCAGGCCCGCCAGTTCGGGGACACGGTCTGCACCGCCTTCGACGAGGGCAAGTCCTACGCCGAGGTGCGCGCCGCTGTCCTGTCGGCCGTCGGTCAGGTCCCGGGGCTCACCGTGACGGCTGCGGATGCCGATTACGCCATCCGTACCGCCGTCGACCTCTTCTGCCCAGGGCACAAGTCCAAGCTCCCCTGATCATCGCCAAGGAACCGCACCCATGACCCTGCTCCTGAACGACACTCAGTCCGTTCCGTACGTCGACCGTCCGTCTTCGACAGGGCGGGTCAGGCCGGCGGCGAGCGTGATCGACGCGGTGAAGGTCTTCGGCTCGGCCGACACATCCGTCCGGGCCCTCGACGGAGTCAACGTCGACTTCGAGCGCTCCAAGTTCACCGCCATCATGGGCCCCTCGGGCTCGGGCAAGTCCACCCTGCTCCACTGTGCCGCCGGGCTCTCCACGCTCACGTCGGGACGGGTCGTGATCGGCGACACGGACCTCACCAGCCTCGACGACCGCCGCCTCACCCGCGTGCGCCGGGACCGGATCGGCTTCATCTTCCAGGCGTTCAACCTGCTGCCCACCCTGACCGCGGCGGAGAACATCACCCTCCCCCTCGCCCTCGCCGGCAAGCGGGTGGACCAGTCGTGGTTCGACCTCATCGTCGATGTCGTGGGGCTTGGGAACCGGCTCACTCACCGTCCGAGCGAGCTGTCGGGCGGCCAGCAGCAGCGCGTGGCCGCGGCACGCGCCCTGATCTCCCGGCCCGAGATCGTCTTCGCCGACGAGCCAACGGGAAACCTCGACTCCCGGGCGAGCGCCGAGTTGCTCAACTTCCTCCGTCTGGCCGTCGACGAGTTCGAGCAGACGGTCGTGATGGTGACCCACGACCCGGTTGCCGCGTCGAAGGCAGATCGGATCGTGTTCCTCGCCGACGGCCAGGTGATCGACGAGATGGTCGCTCCCACCGCGGAACGGGCGATCGAGCACATGAAGCACCTTGAGTGCTGATTGACGGTCGCTCCGGGTGAGCGACGGAGGAGACGAACGTGGGACGGGTGTTGAAGGGGTCGCTGGGGCACAAGATGCGCCTGGTGCACACTGCCCTGGCTGCCGCGCTGGCCGTGAGCCTGGTGGCCGGCACGTTCGTTCTCACCGATACGGTGAACGCCACCTTCAGTCGAGCGACCACCGCTTCGCCGAGCGACGTCGACGTCATCGTCCGTTCGGCGTCTGAGTTCGCCGCCGAAGGCAACACGCTCCCCGAGCGGGAGTCGGTCCCACCCGAGCTCGTCGACACCGTTCGTCGCGTGCAAGGCGTCCGTGCCGCCTGGGGCCTCGTCTGGGGTTATGCCCAGCTGGTGGACAAGGAGGGCAAGGCCATCGCTCCCGAAGGTCTTCCCACCATCGGCACGTCGTGGTCACCCAGCGACGGGCTGGAGGCGGGGCGAGCGCCGATCGAAGGCAATGACATCGTGATCGACGCCGTAACCGCCAAGGAGCACGACTTCAGCCTGGGGGACCGGATCAAGGTGCTGTTCCAGGGGGCGATGGAGGAGTTCACCATCCGCGGCATCCGGGCGGCGACCGACTACATCGCCGCAACCCTCGCCACGTTCGACATCCGCACGGCCCAGCGAGTCCTGGGTCGCGCCGATCGTTACGACGCCATCGCCGTCCAAGCTGAACCGGCGGTCGGCACGGAGACGCTGCGAGCGCGGATCACTTCCGCCGTACCAAGCGGATATCAGGCGGTGACGAACGACCAGGCGGCCAAGGAGGCGAAGGAGTCCTGGACGAGCGCTCTCGGATTCCTGACCAGCGGGCTCTTGATCCTGGCTGCGGTTGCCCTGCTCGTAGGCGGATTCATCATCTTCAACACGTTCTCGATCCTGGTCGCACAGCGAACGCGGGATCTGGGACTCCTTCGCGCTCTGGGTGCCGGTAGGACCCAGGTGATGCTCTCGGTGCTGTTCGAAGCGGTGGTTGTCGGCGTGGTTTCCTCGGCCGCTGGCGTCCTGCTGGGGTTTGCCGCCGCGCGCGGCCTGGTGGCCCTGGTGAGCGGAGCTGGCCTCGACGTGGCCAGCGGGGTCGTCTTCCGGCCGAGAACGGCCGCCACTGGGCTGCTGTGCGGGGTGGTGGTGACGGCAGCTTCCGCCCTGCTTCCCGCTCGCCGGGCCACGCAGGTGGCGCCCGTCGAAGGCATGAACGACCTCGAGGCGCCCGTCGCGTCTGGACGTCGGCTCTTTATCGGTGTCGCCGCCACCACGACTGGAGCGGCGGCGCTGGTGGCCGCCGTCTTCGCCGGTTTCCAGCCGGCAGGTCCCGCCGTTGCCCTTGGCGTGGGTGGCATCATCGCCGGTCTCGCCGTCCTCACGCCTCTCATCGCTTCGCCTGCCGCCAGGCTCCTGGGAGCGCCCCTCGTGGCCGTCGTCGGAGAGCCCGCGCGCCTGGGCCGGGAAAACGCCATGCGCCATCCGCGGCGAACGGCAGTGACCGCCGCCGCTCTCACCATCGGTATCGCCCTGGTCGGGGTCGTCGCCATCGTGGGCGCCTCGATGAAGGCGTCGGCCAGCAAGGCCGTGGACGAGACCCTGCGGGCTGACTTCGTCATCAAGGCGAAGGGCAATCCGGGCTTGTCAGGCGGAATCCCCCCCGCCGTTGCCGCCCGCCTCGAGAAGACGGAAGGGGTGGCCGTTGTCTCCGAGTTCCGGGCCGGGCAATGGGGCCTCGAGGGAAGGGCCGAGACAGTGCTCGCGGTCGACCCCGGCACTGTCGCCGGTGTGCACGAGCTCGATCCCGCTTCCATCGCCGCCGCCGAGAAGCTGACCGATCACACAGTGGTCATACGCGACACCGTCGCATCCCGTCACGGCTGGCGCATCGGCGACGAGGTCCCGATGACCTTCGCCCGGACGGGGGTACAGCGCCTGCGCCTGGTCGACACCTTCGCCGCCACTGCCGTATCGAGCGACTACGTCGTCTCCCTGCGCACGTTCGAGGCCAACTTCGCTCAGCAGCTCGACGCCGAGATCCGGGTGCGTCTAGCTCCGGGCGTCTCCGCCGACGAGGGCAGGACGAGGATCGAACGAGCCCTGACCGGCTTCGCCGATGTCGACGTGCTCGACCGCACTCAGGTCCTGGCCGCCCAGCGGAGCGAGGTGAACCAGGTCCTCTTACCGGTGACCGCGCTCATCATCTTCTCCGTGATCATCGCCCTGTTGGGCATCGCGAACACCCTTGCCCTTTCCATCCACGAAAGGACCCGGGAGATCGGCCTGCTCCGCGCCATCGGGATGGGCCGGACGCAGCTCCGGTCCATGATCCGCTCCGAGGCGGTGATCATCGCCCTCCTGGGGGCACTGCTGGGTGTGGCCGTGGCTGCCTTCTTCGGGTGGGCGCTGG
>JALZEC010000048.1 GCA_030862235.1 Actinomycetota bacterium
GCGCCGCACCTGATCGACGGCGGCGGCCACCGTCTGCCACGTGCCTCCTCCCAGGTTGAGCTGGACGGGCTCGTCGGACACCTGGACGCCCCCACCGGCCCGCTCCACCAGGTTCGACGTGCTCAGCCCGAGCAGCCGTACCCCGGGCGAGGGGTCGACCCCGTCCAGGAGAGTGGTCGCCACCGCGGCCAGGTCGTGACCGGTGTCCAGCGGGTCGGTCACCGTTCGCGACCGGCTAATGGTGTGGAAGTCGGCGAACCGGACCTTGATCGTCACCGTCCGTCCCGCCCAGCCCCCGGCCCGCAGCCGGGCGGCGACCGCATCGGACAGGCGGACGACCTCCTTCCGCAGCGGCCCGTGCTCGTGGTGATCGTGGGCGTACGTCTCCTCGTGGCCTACCGACTTCGGGGCGCGCTGGGGCTCGACCGGCCGGGTGTCGCGGGCCCAGGCCAGGTCGTGGAGGTGCTCGCCGGCCGCCTTGCCCAACGCCGCGACGAGCGTCGCCTGGGGCAGGGCGGCCAGGTCGCCCACGGTCTGGACCCCGAAGCGCTCGAGCCGCCTCCGGGTGGCGGGGCCGACCCCCCACAGCGCCGAAACCGGGTGGGGGTGGAGGAATTCCAGCTCGCGGCCGGCGGGGACGACCTTGACACCCACTCCGGCCTGAACCCCGCCGCCGGTGGTTGCGTTCGGCCCCCGCTGGCCCACCACCCGCGGCTTGGCCGCCTCGGACGCCAGCTTGGTGATCAGCTTGGACGTGGCCACACCCACCGACGCCCACAGCCCCAGCTCCTCGTGGATGCGCCGACGCAGCGCCAGCGCGATCTCCGGCCCCTCCCCCAGCAGGCGCCGGGCCCCGCGGACGTCGAGGAACGCCTCGTCAAGGGCGATGCCCTCCACCAGCGGGGTGACCGACGTGAGGATGGCGTGGAAGCGGCGGCTGTAGTCGGCGTAGAGCGAGTACCGGCCGGGCAGGAAGACGGCGGACGGGCACAGGCGCCGGGCCCGGGCCGAGGGCATGGCCGAGTGCACCCCGTACAGCCGGGCCTCGTAGGACGCGGCGGCCACCACCCCCCGGCCTCCGGTGCCGCCCACAATGACCGGCTTCCCGGCCAGGGAAGGGTCGCACAGCACCTCGACGGCGGCGTAAAAGGCGTCGAGGTCCACGTGGAGGATGGCCGGCGGCGACTCCCGAGCCGGCGCGTCCACCACGCGGCCAGTGTGCCAGCATGAGGGAGCAGGCGGGCGGAGGGTCGGGCCAGGTGCACCGGAACGTTCGGCAGGTCGTCGAGGCAGGGAGAGCCCTGGGCGTGGACGTCCATGCCCGGGAGTTCTCGGAGGGAACCCGCACCGCGGGTGACGCGGCAGAGGCCATCGGCGTGGAGCTCGGGCAGATCGTGAAGTCGTTGGTCTTCGGGGTGGACGGCGAGGTGGTCGTGGCCCTCGTCAGCGGCGAGAACCTGCTCGACGAGCGGAAGCTGGCCGCCGCCGCCGGCGGAGAGCGCGCCTGGCGTGAGGATGCGGATACGGTAAGAGAGACGACTGGCTACCCCGTCGGAGGAATCCCTCCCTTCGGCCACCGAGAGCCACTACGTGTCTTCGTCGACGAAGACCTGCTTGACTACGAGGAGCTATGGGCCGCCGCCGGAACACCACACGTGAACTTTCCAATAAGTCCGCAAGCTCTGGTCAGGGCGACCGGAGGGACAGTGTGCAACCTGGCACGGAGGTAGATGTGATCACCGAGGAGCCCTCCGCCGCGCAGGTCGCCGAGAGCACGGCAGAGAAGACGGAGGAGGAGAACGGGGAGGTGACGGCGGAGACGGCCGACTCGCCGGACATGCCGGCCGAGACGGCGCAGTCGTCGGACATAGCGGCCGAGACGGCGGAGGTGCCGGCCGAGACGGCGGACGTGTCGGCCGAGACGGCCGAGACGGCGGAGGCGGCGGACGTGTCGGCCGATACGGCGGAGTCGCCCGACGCGGCGGCCGAGACCGAGACGGCCGCGGCCACCGAGCCCGTTGGGATGGCGACCGCCGGCGCCGCCGCCGAGGGCGACCAGGAAGCGATGCCAAGCGACGATCTCAGCACCGCGCTCGACGTCGGCGGCGACGGGGAGGGAGCGATCGGTCCCCGGCCTGGCTACCTGCCCGCCTGGTGGACCGACGCCTACCCGCAGGTCTCGGACGTGGCTTCGGC
>JALZEC010000101.1 GCA_030862235.1 Actinomycetota bacterium
GTGGAGGATGGCTTCCACCGACGGAGAGGGACCGTCGGGAACGACCGCCGCCAGCTGCATCTGGCGGGCCATCTCCGTGTCCGCCAGTGTCTCGAGCTCGACCAGGCGCGCCACGTCGCCGAGCCGCAGCGCGGCGAACCCGTCCTCGTCGATCTCGGACAGGTCGGTGCCGCTGCCCTTCACCAGGAGGACGTCGACCTCCTCGCCGAACAAGGTCGTGTGCCGGGATTTGACGGAGGTGTTGCCACCTCCGTGGAGCACCAGGTCCGGATCCCGGCCCAACAGTCGGGACGAGTACACCCGCTGCCCGAGGTCGCCCGTCCACTGCGCCGCTTCCTCGTCGTTCCACAGACTCTGCACCATCGACCGCAACGCTATTGCTTCATCCGTCAGGAGAAGTACTTGCTCCGCCTCCGGCTAGCGTTGCCGCCGTGCCCGTCGGAGTGGTCATCGGCCTCTCGTCGGCCGTCCTCACCGCCGTCATCACCGAGATCTACGCCCACCGGTGCCTCGCCCACCGGGCCTTTCGGGTCCACCCCTCCCTCGCCTCGTTCTTCGAGACCTACTTCCGCGTCATCGTCGGAACCGACCCCGAGACGTGGGCCGCGGTTCACCGCCTCCACCACCGCTACGCCGACACGCCCCTGGACCCACACTCACCGGTGCAGCGCCCGCCCCTGGCCGTCCTCTTCGGCTCGCCTTTCCTGTTCGCAGCAGCCAGGCCACGGGTGCCCCCGGGCGCGCCGCGGGGCAAGAGTCACATCGTCATCCGCCTCCTGATCACCGCGTTCTTCCTCGCCCTGGTCGGGGCGGCGCAGGTGCTCACGATGCTGGTCGTGCACCTCGTCACCTACATGGGGATCATGGGGCTGGTCAATACGGTGGGACACCTGTACGGGCACAAGCCCCACCCGGACTCCCCCGGGTACGACGCCGCCTGGCTCGCGATCCCCCTCCTCGGCCACGGCTACCACAACTCCCACCACGCCCATCCGGCGGCCGCCCGCACCGGACGGCTCGATCCCGTCTGGCCGCTTCTCCGCCTCCTCGCGGCACTGGGACTGGTCGGGCTCGAGGGTCGGCACCGCCACCGCGCGTCTCTCGTTTGCTGCACCGCCTCGGCTTCCCTGTCAGGAGCGCCTGCCCGCGGGGCGCGCCGGGCCTTCAGGCTCGACCCGGCTACGCCGATACCGATGGGATGGGCCAGGACGACCTGGACGAGGTCGAGGAGAACATCCGCATCCTCATGACCGAGGAGCTCGAGGTGCAGCACCGGCTGGAGGGGCACGCCGAAGTCATCGCCGCCTGCCCCGTCTGCCGCTCCCACAACCCTCACGCCGCCTGACTCCGCTGCGACTGGACCTCCGCGGCACGCGGAACGCCGGCGGACGGCCCGCCGGTCGCTCAGGGCACAGTGCTCGTGGTCGTCGTGGCCTCGGTCGTGGTGGTCGTTGTGTCCTGCGTCGTGGTGGACGTGGTGGTGCTCGCCACCGGGCCCGTGGCTGAGCCGGCCTGGTACCGGCGGAAGTTGGGGTCCGAGGCGGCCGTCACCGTCGCTGCGCAGTCGCCGGGCAGGACGCCCTCGCCAGTGAGAGTGCTGGTGATGACCTGGCCGCCCTCGAAGGCGTACGGCGCGTAGCGGTAATGGTCGGCGCGGGGGTACAGAGCACAGTCCTCCACAGGGTCGCCGTACCAGAGCAGCATCGTGGCGCTGGCCGGTGAGAGCTCACCCCAGGCTGACTGAGCCCGAACCGCGCCGACGAAGCTCCAGGCCGCGGCGTTGTAGTCGTAGACGAAACCGGCGACCGCGCTGCCGGGCAGCATGACGACGATCGGGAGGTAGAACCTGTCCCTCTGCCAGTCGAAGGCGAAGCGCTGAGTGTCGACGACCGAGTCTCCGTTGTTCAGGGAGAGGGTGGCGAACCTCTGGTTTCCGTCCGTGTCGAGGGAGATCAGGCCGAACGGATCAGGGTCACCGGTGAAGCGGAAGACGAGACCGGCGGCCCATTTGTTCTCAGTCTGCCCCTCAGCAGCGGCAGGAACGTTGACGGCTGCGAAGAGCGCGCCGATCCCGTCGACGCCGCCGCTCACGCCCGGGGCGTTCCACAAGGACACCGGGACAGCTTGCGTCTTGGGGTCCTGGGCGTCGGCCCCGATCACTACGACAGCCTGGACAGCAACCAAACCGGCGATCGCCGTGCCAAGCACCCGCCGCTTCCGTACCGCGCTCATTCGACTCTGCTCCTCGTCTGCCGCCATTCGAGGGCAGAGTACTGCTGCCGCCGTCCGGCCGCGGGAGATGTCCTTTTCCGGCCGCTTGTTCCCGTTCAGCTTCTTGCCGAAACGTACAAGTTGGTCAAGAACCCCGTGTTCAGGTTTCCCCGGTCGACCTGGCCAGCCGCGCTTCCCGCTCGACATCGAGCGACGACCACTCCAGCTCGCCGGCAACCAAGCGGGCGACGGTGACCGCGGTTTGAGTCGCGGCATCGCGAGCGAGGACAAGGGCGCGCGTTCGGCGGCTGAGGATGTCGTCCAGGTTGCGGGCCATCTCGTGTCGTACGGCCCAGATCGCTTCGGCCC
>JALZEC010000111.1 GCA_030862235.1 Actinomycetota bacterium
CGGGCGGCGGCGGCCAGGGCATCATCTGCTTCAAGCTCGACCATGGCGAAGACGGTGACCCCCAACGCCGTGAGTGCCTCCTCCACCAGCCCGAACTGGGCGAGGAGCTCCTCCGGCATTCCCGCGCTCGACTTGTAGCCGGGCCAGAGGTCGTTGCGGAAGGACTCGATGACGTGGTCGGTGGCCACGCCGACATGCGTGGCCCCGTCCTCAAGCAGGCTCAGCACGCTCCACAGCACGCCGCGAGTGGCGGCCGCCGTGTCGCTCTCCTCCCGGCCGCCAGCGGGGACGCCGTAGTGGTGACGGAACAGCTCGTACGTCCCGTCGACGAGGTGAACCTTCACGCCGGCTGGTCGCCCTCGGTAGCCACTTCCGGGAGGATAGGAAAAATTCTGCAGAACCTGTCGATCTGAGCGTCGCCCGTTCGTATCGGGGGCGAGAGGCTGGCAAGGTGCCAGTCCGACAGAAGGAGGCCACGATGCCGCAGTACCTGCTTTCCGTGTACATCGACGAGAGCGCCGAGCCCCCGTCGGAAGAGGTGATGCAGAAGGCGTACCAGGACGTGGACGCACTGAACCAGAAGATCAAGGACGCGGGGGCGTGGGTCTTCGCCGGCGGGCTCCACCCGATCAACACCGCCACCGTCGTCCGCCACCAGAACGGCCAGATCCTGACCACCGACGGGCCGTACGCCGAGTCGAAGGAGCAGCTGGGCGGCTTCTGGGTCATCAAGGCCCCCGACCTCGACGCCGCCCTGAAGTGGGCCGAGCAGGCCACCGTCGCCTGCCTGGCACCGGTCGAGGTCCGGCCCTTCCAGGACGAGGCCGAGGACTGAAGTCCTCGCCGGGTGTCCGAACGGTCCGAGGTCGAGAAGGTCTTCCGGCAAGAGTCAGGACGAGCCGTCGCCTCCCTGATCCGCTTCGTCGGCGACATCGACATCGCCGAAGAAGCGGTTCAGGAGGCGTTTCTGGTGGCCCTGCAGCGCTGGCCGCAGACGGGCGTGCCTCCGAGCCCGGCGGGCTGGATCATCACGACCGCCAAGAACAAGGCCCTCGACCGCCTGCGGCGGGAGTCGTCCCGTGACGCCCGCCACCACCAGGCCGCCCTGCTTCAGACCGCCGACGACGCCCCCGAGGTCCATCCCGTGGAAGACGACCGGCTACGCCTCATCTTCACTTGCTGCCACCCGGCATTGGCCCCCAGCGCCCAGGTGGCCCTCACCCTGCGGCTGATCGCCGGGCTGCAGACTCCCGAGATCGCCCGCGCATTCCTCGTGTCCGAGACGACCATGGCCCAGCGGCTCGTGCGGGCGAAGAACAAGATCCGCGCCGCCAAGATCCCCTACCGGGTTCCCCGTGACGCCGAGCTCCCCGACCGGCTCCGGCCGGTGCTGGCGGTGGTCTACCTGATCTTCAACGAGGGGTACGTGGCGACGGCTGGGGAGGACCTGGTCCGCTCCGAGCTCTGCGCCGAAGCCATCAGGCTTGCCCGGTTGCTGGTCGAGCTGATGCCCGACGAGCCGGAGGTCCTCGGCCTGCTGGCCCTGCTGCTGCTCGTCGAGTCGCGGCGGGCGGCACGGACCGCGCCCGACGGCTCCATGGTGTTGCTGCCCGACCAGGACCGATCGCTCTGGGACCGGGACCTGATCGCCGAGGGTCAGGCCCTGGTGCGGGCCTGCCTGCGGCGGAACGCTCCCGGCCCCTACCAGATCCAGGCGGCGATCAACGCCGTCCATTCCGATGCGCCGACCGCGGCGGACACCGACTGGCGCCAGATCCTCGTCCTGTACGACCAGCTCCTGGTGTTCGCTCCCACGCCGGTAGTCGCGCTCAACCGGGCCATCGCCCTGGCCGAGGTGGAGGGGCCAGAGGCGGGGCTGGCCGAAGTGGAGGGCCTTGCCCTCGACGAGTACCACCTGTTCCATGCCACCCGGGCGGAGCTCCTGCGTCGCCTCGGCCGGGACCAGGAGGCGGCTGCCGCCCTCACCGCCGCCGTGGAGCGGACGGACAACGCCGCCGAGCAGCGGCTGCTGCGGGAACGGCTGGCCGCCCTCACCCGCTGAGCGAGTCCTCGCGAACGCTCCGCCCACTGCCCTGGCCAGTGTTCACCGAATCACTTCACGCAGGCTTCGCCTCCTGGACGAGTTCGATCAGGGTGCCGAAGGCGCCGGCCGGGTGGAGGAAGGCGACCGTCGTGCCCCGGCCGCCGGGGCGAGGCTCCTGGTCGATGGGACGGACCCCGGCCGCAACCGCCGCCTGGAGGGCGGCAGCACAGTCGTCCACCCGGTAGGCGACGTGGTGGAGGCCTTCGCCCCGCCGATCGAGGAAGCGGGCGACGGGCGAGTCGGGGCGGGTGGGCGTGAGCAGCTGCAGGTAGGAGTCGGCTACCCGCAGGAGCGCCTCCTCCACGCCGTCGTGCTCCACCCGTTCCCGGTGCACAACTTCCATCCCGAACACGTCCACGTGCCAGGCGACCGCGGCGTCGAGGTCGCGGACGGCGACCGCCACATGGTCGATCTCGGTGAACAGGCTCATCGTGGGCCGCCCTCTCGGAACCGGTGGAGGCGCTCCCAGAGCTGTTCCCGCCGCTTCATATCCGTCACCCCGAGGCCCTCGGAAGGGGCCAGGCAGAGGACACCGAGCTTGCCCTGGTGGCGGTTGGCGTACATGGCCCGCGCCGCCTCAGCCGTCTGGTCGAGTGGGAAGACAGCCGCCAGCGTGGGGTGGATGCGCCCCCGGCAGACGAGCGTGTTCATGGCCGCGGCTTCGGACAGATTGGCCAGCTGCGTGCCGACGATGCGCTTCAGACGCATCCACAGGTGGCGGTTGTCGATCTCCAGTCGATAGCCGCTCGTGGCCGCGCAGGTGACCACCGTGCCCCCGCGCCGGGTGACGTACACGGACGCGCCCATCGTCTCCCGACCGGGATGCTCGACCACGATGTCGGGGTCGACCCCCGCCACCTCACGGATGCGAGCGCCGAAGCGCCGCCATTCGGACTGGTCTGGCGTGTGCTCGTCAGCCCAGAACCGGTACCCCTCGGCGGCCCGGTCGATGACCGCCTCACAGCCGATCCGCTGCAGCAATGCCGCCTTTGCAGGGGAGGACACCACGCCGACGGGCATGCCTCCCCCGTTCAGGACCAGCTGGACGGCGAAGGAGCCGACGCCTCCGGTCGCCCCCCAGACCAGCACCACATCGCCCTGCTTCATCCGGGCGCCGTGCTGGCCGACGAGCATCCGGTACGCAGTCGACGCGCAGAGGGTGAGCGATCCCGCCTCCTCCCACGTGAGGTGGGCAGGCTTGGGCAGGAGCTGGCTCGCCCGCACGAGCGCCAGCTCGGCCAGCCCGCCGAAGTTGGTCTCGTACCCCCAAACCCGTTGGCTCGGGGCGAGCAGCGCGTCGTCGTGGGCCTCGGGCTCGGCCGTGTCGACCTGGCTGGGGTTGACGACCACATGGTCTCCCACCCGCCAGCGGCGCACGCCGGCACCGGCTCGCAGGATCACCCCGGCCGCGTCCGACCCGACGACGTGGTAGGGGAGATCGTGCGGCGGCCCGAGGCGGCGCAAGAAGGCGAAGGTGGAGGCTGGATAGCCGAGTGCGCTCCAGACGGTGGTGTAGTTGATCGACGACGCCATGACGGCGACCAGCACGTCGTCGGGCGCGAGCGCCGGTCGGTCTACCTCCTCAACCCGAAGTGTCTGCCCCGGATCACGCTGCGGGAGAGGGACCCCCTCCCAGCGGTCGGCCTCGTCGCTTCGGACGACGACCGCCCGGAACGAGTCGGGCAGGGGAAGGTGTTCGAGCTCCTCAGCCGGTGCCCCCGCCACGACGGCGTCTGCCCAGCCGGGACTGCTCACGACTCGCCATCTTCGCCCTCGGCCGGGAGGTCGGCAAGGTTCCACACCGACCGCCAGTGCCTCCGGCCGACGACCAGGACGTCGAGGAGGTCGACGCCCGCCTGGTCGCACCTGTGGACGAGCCCGGCCAGCGCCGCCAGCTCTTCGCCCGACAAACGCCCTCCTCGACGCCGGACCAGCCCGATCACGAGCCCGGTGATGCCCCCGGACTCGGCGACCTGGAGCACGAGGTCGACCGCCCGGCGCACCCCGCTGATCGGCGCTCCAGCGACGGTGACGGCCAGCAGCAGGCGGTGGTCGGGCCCGCACAGGAGGAGCACGATCGCCTGCTGGTCATCGGGTGAGACCGAGAGGCGGACGATACGAGCGGCGTCGGACGGGCCGGATAGAACCGGGCCGGCCTCTTCTCCGAAATGGTGGTTGTTGCACGGGGCGATCACGACTTCCTCCTGGCAGGACAGGACCTCCAGGGGGAAGCGGAGCGGGAGCGACCTTAGCGCCGCCCTACGACAGGGAGAGCGTCAGTCGATGGCGCCGTGGTTGTGGGCGTCGATCAGGAACAACCAGTCGTCGGTGACGTAGTACTTCTCCACGCCGGTGCCCAGCTCGATCGCATTGTCCATGCACGAGTCGTCGTTGTCCCGGGTGGGCAACCCGATGGCGTGCCCCAGTTGAGCGCACACCATGTTCCACACGTCTACCGCGTCGAGCTCTCGGGGACGGGTGGTCGACCGCACCTCGAGGATGTGCCCGATGTCGGTCTGTATCGTGAACTTGGAGCAGCGCACCTGGACGGGATCCGTCGTGTTGCAGTCGGCGTTCACGATCTGATCGCTGATGCACATGGAGATGAACCCAGGTGCGGTGGAGCAGCTCGGGTCGGGCTGGAGCCCCTCCTCGGGACCGATGTAGGCAAAGGCGGGGAAGTTCAGGTTGTAGTTCACGCGGACGTAGTTCATCCACACGATCCAGCGCTTGATCTGTCCCGCGAACGCGTCGCTCCCGGTCTTGTCCGCGATCAGGACGATGCGGCACGGGCCTTCGCTGCACTCCGGGTAGTAGGGGCTCTGGCCCCAGTGGGGGTTCGGTGCCTGGGCGGTCGCCGGCGTCACTGCCAGCGGCGCCAGCACCAGGCTGATCATGGCCATGACACCCAGAAGGACCCGCGCCGCCACGGCGACAGGGTAACCCATGGCCTCTGGCGCCCGGTGCCGTCAGCCGTCGAGCTGGCGCCGTCCCTCGAGCGCCCGCCCGAGGGTGAGCTCGTCGGCGTACTCCAGATCGCCCCCAACCGGGAGCCCGCTGGCGATGCGGGTGGCCCGGACCCCGAGCGGTTTCAGCAACCGGGCGAGGTACATGGCCGTCGCCTCGCCTTCGATCGTCGGGTTCGTGCAGAGGATCACCTCTTCGATCCCTTCCGGCTCGAGGCGGACCAGCAGTTCCTTCACCCTCAGCTGTTCCGGTCCGATCCCCTCGATGGGGCTGATGGCCCCATGCAGGACGTGGTAGCGCCCGCGGAACTCCTGCGTCTTCTCCACGGCCACCACGTCCCGAGGGTCCTCCACCACGCAGACGACCGTCGCATCCCGCCTGGGGTCGCTGCAGATGCCGCACTCGTCGGCTTCGGAGACGTTGAAGCACCGGCGGCAGAACCGGACCCGCTCCTTGGCCTCGGTGATGGCGCGGGCGAGACGCACCGCGTCTTCCACGGGAAGCTTGAGCAGATGGAAGGCGATGCGCTGGGCGGACTTCGGCCCCACCCCCGGGAGTCGCCCGAGCTCGTCGATCAGCGTCTGGACGGCCCCGGCATACACTCCACGCTCAGCCCAGCAGGCCGCCGCCGAGCGGACCCAGGTCGACGCTGCCCATGGCCTTGTCGGACAGCTCGGTGGCCCGAACCACGGCGTCACGCACGGCGGCGAGCACCAGGTCCTCCAGCATGGGGACGTCGTCCGGGTCGACGACCGAGGGGTCGATCGTCACCTTACGGAACTCCATACCGCCGGTAACCCGCACCTTGACGACCCCTCCACCGGCCTGGCCCTCGACCTCCGCTTCGGCCGCTTGCGCACGGGCCTGGAGGAACTGCTCCTGCATCGCTTGAGCCTGCTTGAGCAGCTGCCCGAAATCCGGCGCTCCCTGTCCGCTGTCGCCCACCACCTACTCCTCCACCACCTCGGCACCTTGGAACGCCTGCAAGACGTGTTCGATCGGCGAGGCTACCCCTCCGGGTGGCGCGTCCGTGAGTTCCTCCCAGTCGACCGGTTCGTCCACCTGGTCAGGGGGTGGAGGCTCGGCAACCGTTTGGCGGGGTGCGGCAGCGGCGGGCGTGGCCGCCCCGGTGTCGACCTCCAGCCGAAGCCGGATGGGACGGCCGAAGTGGGCCGAGAGCGCCTCCTCGACGTCGGACTGGCATTCCTTGCACCGGTCGCGGTGGAAGGGGTCGGGAAGGGCGAAGACGGCGATGTCACCGTCGACGCCCGAGAACCGCCCGGCCCGGAACCGGGCCCGCGCCCGTCCGGGAAGTCGGGCGAGCACGTGGTCGCCCCAGGCCATGGTCAGCTCCTCGCGGGTAGGGAAGGGTGTGGCTTCCGTCGGCGCGGATGGGGCGGGCTGGGGCGGAGGTGTTGGCGTTTGACCGCCTCCTGGTTGCTCAGACGACATCGCCTCTCGGGCCGGGGCGGGGACCGGGGGCGGGGCCGGACCGGGGGCGGCGGTTGGCGC
>JALZEC010000162.1 GCA_030862235.1 Actinomycetota bacterium
GCTTCGATCTCGAACCGCACGATGCCGTCCCCTAGGTCCAGCCATCGCGCGTCCGTGACGCACCGCACCATGCTGTACTCGCCGACGCCGCGGGGGACGCGGCAGAACGAGGTGAAGTCGTGCTCCCCGATGAGGGGGTCGCAGGCCAGGCGCAGCACGGCCAGGTCGAGGGGGTCGGGGACGTGCCACGTGAACCCGGCGAGGAACGGGTCGGGGACGGGGCGGTTGAGCACCGTGTAGCGGTACCGCCGGGCGACGGCCGAGCGACGGGCGTCGAAGTCGGGAGCGGCCACCGCCACCTCCCGAGCCACCACCTCTGGCCCGAGCTGGCTGTTGACGGACCGCTGGAGCCGCGTGAGGTCGTAGTTCGAAGGTGCGTCAAAGCTCACCACCTGACCCCAGGCGTGCACGCCAGCGTCCGTCCGGCCCGCGACCTTGAGCTCGACGGGAGTCTGGAAAGCCCGCTCGAGCGCCTCGGTCAGCACGCCGCCGACCGTCCGTACCTCGCCACGTTGCGCCGCGAACCCATGGAACCGCCGCCCGTCATAGGCGACGGTCATCCGTACGCGAATCGTGGCCTTCGGGCCGGCGGTGGGATCGGCTGGTTCGGTGCTCAGACCAGTTCGATGCGAGCCATCGGCGCGTTGTCGCCGTGGCGGGGCCCCAGCTTGAGGATGCGCGTGTAGCCCCCCGGACGCTCCTCGTACCGGGGCGCGATCTCCTCGAAGAGCTTGTGGGCCATGTCCTTGTCCCGGATGTAGGCCACGACCTGGCGGTGATGGTGCACGCCGCCCTTCTTGGCCTTGGTGATCATCCGTTCGGCGATCGGGCGCAGCGCCTTGGCCTTGGCCTCCGTGGTGACGAGCGCCTCCGCGGCGATGAGGGAGGCCACGAGGTTGCCCATCATCGCCTTCTGGTGGGCGGCGTCCCCGCCGAAGCGGCGCCCCTTCTTGGGCGTGCCCGGCATCGGGCTACCCCTTCGTGCGCAGCGAGAGGCCGCGCTCGTCCAGCTTCTGAAGCACCTCGTCCAGCGACTTCTGGCCGAAGTTGGTGATGGCCAGCAGGTCCTCCGGCGTCTTCTGCACCAACTCGCCCACCGTGTTGACCTGGGCCCGACGGAGGCAGTTGCGGGGCCGCTCGGAAAGGTCGAGATCCTCGATGGGCAGGTCGAGATCGGGCGACCCGCTCCCGAGGGTGCCTACCTCGCCCAGCTCCAGGGCCCGGGGAGCGTCACTCATGTCGGCGACGAGGGAGACGAGCGAGCGGAGGGTGCCACCGGCCGAGGCCAGGGCTTCACGGGGCGAGATCGACCCGTCCGTCTCGATGTCGAGGGTCAGCCGGTCGTAGTTGGTGGCCTGCTCGACTCGAGTGGGCTCCACGTTGAAGGCGACGCGACGCACGGGCGAGAAGATCGAGTCGACCGGGATGACCCCGATGACGGAGGACTTCTTGTTGCGCTCGGCCGATGCGTAGCCGCGGCCCCGCTCGACGGTGATGTCCATCGCCAGGCGACCCTTGGCCGTCAGCGTGGCGATGTGCAGGTCGGGGTTGAGGATCTCGACGTCGGCGTGAAGCTGGATGTCGCGCGCCGTCACCTCCGCGGGACCACGGGCGTCGAGGCGAAGCGTGATCGGCTCGCCGTCCTCCACCCGCAGGACCAGGTCCTTGAGGTTGAGGATGAGGTCGGTCACGTCCTCCTTCACCCCGGGAATGGTGGTGAACTCGTGGAGGACGTCGTCGAAGCGGACCTGCGTGACGGCCGCACCGGGGATGGACGACAGGAGGGTGCGGCGGAGCGAATTGCCCAGGGTGTGGCCGAAGCCGGGCTCGAGGGGCGAGATCACGAACCGCTGGCGGTTCCCCTCCTGCTCTCCGAGCGGCTCGACGGTGGGGCGTTGAATGATCAGCATGGGTTGCCTTTGGGTTTCTTGCGTTACTTGGAGTAGAGCTCGACGATCAGCGACTCGCGCACCGGCACGTCGATGTGCTCCCGAAGGGGAAGGTCGCGCACGGTGACCGCCATCCGGTCCTCGGTGCCCTCGAGCCAGGGCGGGAGGCTCCGGTCGAGGGTGTCGAGGTTGTGACGTACGACGATGAGGTTGCGCGACTTCTGCCGGATCTCGACGATGTCGCCTTTGCGCACCTGGTAGTTGGGGATGGTGACCCGCTTGCCGTTCACGTTGATGTGCCCGTGGCGGACCCACTGGCGGGCCTGGGAGCGGCTCGAACCCCACCCGGCCCGGTAGACGACGTTGTCCAGGCGGAGCTCGAGCATGCGCAGGAGGTTCTCGCCGGTGATGCCGCCCTGGCGGTTGGCCTCGGCGTACATGTTGCGGAACTGCTTCTCGAGCACCCCGTAGATGCGGCGGGCCTTCTGCTTCTCCCGCAGCTGCAGCAGGTACTCGGACTCACGGATGCGCCCGCGGCCATGCTCACCCGGGGGGTAGGGGCGGCGCTCGATCGGGCACTTCATCGAGTCGCACTTGGGGCCCTTCAGGAAGAGCTTCATCTTCTCCCGGCGGCAGAGCCGGCAGACGGGACCGGTGTAGCGAGCCATCAGACACGTCTCCTCTTCGGCGGCCGGCAGCCGTTGTGAGGGATGGGAGTCAGGTCCTTGATCCCCGCCACCTCGATCCCCGCGGTCTGCAGCGAGCGGATAGCGGTCTCCCGACCCGAACCCGGGCCCTTCACCAGCACCTCGACCCGGCGCACCCCGTGCTCCATCGCCCGTTTGGCACACGCCTCGGCCGCCAGCTGGGCGGCGAACGGTGTGCTCTTGCGCGATCCCTTGAAGCCGACGTTGCCGGCGGAGGCCCACGCCAGCACGTTCCCCTCTGGGTCAGAGATCGAGATGATTGTGTTGTTGAACGAGCTCTTGATGTGGGCCACCCCGTAGGTGACGTTCTTCCGCTCCTTGCGACGGGGGCGCCTCCCGCCCGGCTTCGGCTTAGCCATCAGTGCTTACGAACCTTCTTCTTTCCGGCCACGGTCTTCTTCGGTCCCTTCCGGGTGCGGGCATTGGTGTGGGTGCGCTGGCCCCGCACCGGGAGGCCCCGCCGGTGGCGGATCCCCTGGTAGCACCCGATCTCGATCTTGCGCTTGATGTCCTGGGCGATGTCTCGCCGCAGGTCACCTTCGACCTTCAGGTTCTGGTCGATGTACACGCGCAGGCGGGCGACTTCCTCGTCGGTCAGGTCCCGCACCCGGGTGTCGGCGTCGATGTCGGTTGCCTGGCACACGTGGCCGGCGGTGGTGCGACCAATGCCGTAGATGTACGTCAGGGAGATCTCGAGCCGCTTCTCGCGGGGAATGTCGACGCCGGCGATTCGAGCCACTATGCCTCCCGCTCAAAGGGCCGCTCGGGCCCTGTCTCACTCGCTTCGCTCATTCGACTCAACTCAGCCCTGCCGCTGCTTGTGGCGGGGGTTGGCGCAGATCACCATCACCGCGCCATGCCGGCGGATCACCTTGCACTTCTCGCAAATCTTCTTCACACTCGGACGAACCTTCATTTTCGTGTCCCTCACCGACGTGGCCTTTGTCTTACGGGGTCTGGGGCAGAGCCCAGCGGGGGGCAGTCGGGAGCAGAGCCCCCGACGTCGTTATTTGTAGCGATATGTGATCCGACCTCGGCTGAGGTCGTACGGGGTCAACTCCACCTGCACCCGGTCACCGGGCAGGATGCGGATGTAGTGCATGCGCATCTTCCCGGAGATGTGGGCCAGAACCTTGTGCTTGTTCTCCAACTCGACACGGAACATGGCGTTGGGAAGTGATTCGACGACCGTGCCCTCCATGACGATCGTGTCTTCCTTCGGTTTGGGCAGGTGAACCTCCTGAGCACTGCAAGATCGGAACCGGCGTGCCTGCGGGGCGCGACAGACGCGCGCCGAGGACGCAGAGTCCTTCAGTGTATCGCAGCACAGCTCAGGCCAGAACGGTGAGCACCTCGGGGCCGTTGTCGGTGACGGCGATGCTGTGCTCGAAGTGGGCGGAGAGGCTGCCGTCGGCGGTGGCAACCGTCCACCCGTCGTCGAAGAGGGCCGTCTCTGGTCCACCGGCGTTGACCATCGGTTCGACGGCCAGGACCATCCCCGTCTTCAGCTTGATCCCGCGACCCGGACGCCCGTAGTTCGGGACCTTCGGCTCCTCGTGCAGCGCGGTGCCGATCCCGTGGCCGACGTACTCCCGAACCACCGAGAACCCCGACCCTTCGGCCACCGTTTGTACGGCGTGGCCGATGTCGGAGAGGCGGCTCCCGTCCCGGACGTGCTTGATGCCGGCGTTGAGACTCTCCCGAGTGGCGTCGATCAGCCGCCGGGTCTCGGGGTCGATCTCACCTACAGGAAAGGTGCGGGCGGCATCAGCGTGGTATCCCTCGACGATGGCGCCACAGTCGACGGAGAGAATGTCGCCCTCCTCGAGCCGGTAGGAGCCGGGGATGCCGTGGACGATGATGTTGTTGGGCGACGTGCAGATGACGGCCGGGAACCCGTGGTAATTCAAGAAGTTGGAGCGGGCGCCCCGTCGCTCGAGCACGTCGCGGGCCACCACGTCGAGGTCTTTGGTGGTGACACCGGGCTTGGCTGCGCGTTCGCACTCCTCCAGCATCTCGGCCACGATCCGCCCCGCCCGGCGCATCTTGGCCACTTCTTCCTTCGTCTTACGCACGCTGATCCCTTGTCATTTCAATAATCAACACGAATCGTACCGCTCCCCATTCCTCATCCCGGCCGTCGGAGGGGCGGCGTCAGCGCCGGCCGAGGCGGCTCTCGATCCCTCGGAGGAGCCGCGACGTGACGGTGTCCGGTTCACCGGTCCCGTCCACGGGCGCCAGCCGGTCCTGGGCCATGTAGTACGCGACCAGCGGCTCGGTGCGCTCGGCGTAGAGGTCAAGACGGCGCTTGATCGCCGCCTCGGTGTCGTCCTCGCGCTGGACGACCCTGCCGCCGCAGTTGTCGCAGATGTCGTCCTTCTGAGGCAGGTTCTCGGGGCTGTACGGAGCGCCGCAGTTCACACACACGCGGCGGGCCGCGAGCCGGCGCAGCACGACCTCGGTGGGCACCTGGAGCTCGACCACGAGGTCCACCCCCCGCTCCCCGAGCACGCTGTCGAGGGCCTTGGCCTGCCCCACGGTGCGGGGGAAGCCATCGAGGATGAAACCGTCCTGGGCGTCGGGCTCCTCCAGCCGTTCGTGGACGATCTCGATCACGATGTCGTCGGGCACCAGCTCGCCGTGCTCCATGTACTTCTTGGCCTCGAGGCCCGACTCCGTCCCAGCTTCGACCGCAGCTCGGAACATGTCGCCGGTCGAGATCCGCGGCACGCCGAATTGGCGGGCCAGCCGCTCGGCTTGCGTTCCTTTGCCGGCACCCTGTTTCCCCAGGATCACCACCCTCGGTCCGCCCACGATCAGGTGAGGAAGCCTTCGTAGTTCCGCATCATCAGCTGGCTGTCGATCTGCTTCATCGTCTCCAGGGCGACGCCGACGGCGATGAGGATGGTCGTTCCTCCGAACGGGAAGCTCTGGACGCCGTAGACCGCCAGGGCGATCTGCGGGACCAGGGCGATCACCGCCAGGAAGAGCGAACCGGGCAGGGTGATGCGGTTCAGGATGGTTCCGAGGTAGCGCTCAGTCGGAGGACCCGGACGGATGCCGGGGATGAACCCGCCCTGCTTGCGGATGATGTCTGCCTGCTGCTGCGGATTGAACGTGATTGCTGTGTAGAAGTACGTGAAGAACACGATGAGGATGCCGTAGATGGTGATGTAGAAGAAGTTGTCAGGCTGGACAAGGTTGCGGTTGATGAAGTCGACGACGGCCCGCCACTGGATCACGTTGGAGAGGAGCACCGGGAAGTAGAGAACCGAGCTCGCGAAGATGATGGGAATCACCCCGGCCTGGTTGACCTTCAGCGGGATGTAGGTGCTCTGGCCCCCGTACATCCGCCGGCCGACAACCCGCTTGGCGAACTGCACGGGGATCCGCCGCTGGCCCTGCTCGACGAACACGATGGCGAGGATCATCAGCAGGCCGACAAGGATCACGACGCCGAAGATGACGTTCCCCCCCTCGGCCCGAACGTTCCCTATCTGGGCCGGGAGGCGGCTCACCACGTTGGCGAAGATCAGCAGCGACATGCCGTTGCCGATCCCCCGCTGGGTGATCAGCTCGCCCATCCACATGACGACGGCCGTGCCCGCGGTGATGGTCAGGACGATCAGGGCTACGTGGGGCACGTCGAAGTCGGACACCAGCCGCAGGCTGGTCTCGCCCGTACCCAGCAGGCCGTTGTTGAACTGGTAGGTGATCCCCGTTGCCTGCAGGACGGCCAAGCCCACCGTCAGATACCGGGTCCATTGGGTGATCTTCTTCTGCCCGATGGCGCCCTGCTGCTGCCACTGCTCGATCTTGGGAATCACCACCGCCAGCAGCTGCATGATGATCGAGCTGGTGATGTAGGGCATGATCCCCAGGGCGAAGATCGCCATCTGGGTGAGGGCGCCGCCGGAGAACAGGTTCAGGAATCCCAGGACGCCGCCCCGTTCCGCCTGCCGCTGAAGGTCCTGGACGGCGTTGAAGTCGATCCCAGGGACGGTGATGTTCGAGCCGAGGCGGTAGAGGAGGATGACCAGGAGGGTGAACAGGATCTTGTTCCGGAGGTCCGGGATCCTGAACATGTTCTTCAGACTTCCGAACACCCTGCGAACCCCCTAGCGGTTGGTGAGTGCGCTGCCCTTGGCTGGCGGACGACGATCGCCATAGGGCGACGGCAGCACGTCCACCGTACCGCCGGCTCCCGTGATCGCCGCTTCAGCAGTCTTGGAGAATGCGTGGGCCCGGACGGTGAGGGCTCGGGTCAGGTCGCCCCTGCCCAGGACCTTCACCAGTCCTTGCTTGGCCACCAGGCCCTTCGACCGGAGAGCCTCGGGCGTGACCTCGTTCCCGTCGAACGCTTCGAGCACGTCCAGGTTGACCACCGCGTACTCGACCCGGAACGGGTTCTTGAACCCCTTCAGCTTCGGCACGCGGCGCATGAGGGGCATCTGCCCACCCTCGAAGCCGGGCCTGACCGAAGAGCGGGCGCCCTGACCCTTGGTGCCCCGGCCGGCGGTCTTGCCTCCCTTGCCTCCGATGCCCCGTCCGACCCGGCGGCGCTCCCGGTTGGAGCCAGGAGCCGGCTTCAGATCGTGCAGCTTCATCTGGCCCTCACAGTGGAGTCGGCGGAGTCCACCGGCGTGACCTGCACCAGGTGTGGCACCTGGGCGACCATGCCCCAAATCTCCGGGCGGTCAGGGAGGACGTTGCTCTTCCCGATGCGGCCGAGCCCGAGGGCACGCAGCGTGCCCCGGTGCTTGGGCTTGGCGCCGATGCCCGACCGAACCTGGACCACCTTGAGCTGGGCTGCCATCACGCCACCTCAACCGGCGTGTGGGGGCCCCGCTTCGTCTCGTTGTAGGCCCGCAGAAGACCGGCGGGAGTGACCTCCTCGGGGGAAAGGCCACGGGCTCTGGCCACCTCGTCGGGACGCTTGAGCGTCTGTAGGCCCTGGATCGTCGCGTGGGCCACGTTGATGGCGTTGGACGAGCCCAGCGACTTGGCCAGGATGTCCCGGATCCCAGCCGCCTCGAGGATCGCCCGGGCGGCGCCGCCGGCGATGACACCCGTACCAGGGGCAGCCGGCTTGAGCAGCACGCGCCCGGCGCCGCGGGCGCCCAGGACGGGATGCGTAATGGTCGTCCCCGCCAGCGGGACGTCGAACAGGTTCTTCCGCGCCTCCTCGATGCCCTTCTGGATGGCGGCCGGGACCTCCTTGGCCTTGCCGTAGCCCAAGCCGACCTTGCCGCCCCCGTCACCGACCACGACCAAGGCGGTGAACGAGAACCGCCGGCCACCCTTGACCACCTTGGCCACGCGGTTGATGGAGATGACTCGTTCTTCGTACTGGTTGTCTGGCATGTGTGGATCCTTAGAACTCGAGGCCGGACTCGCGGGCGGCATCCGCCACCGCGGCCACCCGCCCGTGGTATAGGAAGCCTCCCCGGTCAAACACGACCTTGGTGACGCCCACCGCCTTGGCCCGCTCGGCGACGAGCCGCCCGATCTTGGCCGCCGCCTCCTTGTTGCCGGTGGGGCCGGTGCGGAGGTCGGCCTCGACCGTGCTGGCGGCGGCCAAGGTGCGTCCGGCGGTGTCGTCGATCACCTGGGCGACGATGTGGCGGTTCGATCGGTGGACAGCCAGGCGGGGCCGTTCGGCCGTGCCCCGGACCAGCTTGCGAACCCGGCGATGCCGGCGCTGGCGAGCTTCCTGCTTCTGCTTGGCCGAAACGGTCACTTCGCCGCCTTTCCTGCCTTGCGCTGGACTACCTCGCCCGCATAGCGCACGCCCTTGCCCTTGTACGGCTCTGGCTTGCGCAGCTTGCGGATGTTGGCCGCCACCTGGCCGACGACTTCCTTGTCGTTCCCCCGAATAGTGATGCGGGTTGGCGCCGGCACCTCGAAGGTGACCCCTTCGGGCGCCTCCACCCGCACCGGGTGGCTGAACCCCAGGGCCAGCTCCAGCGTGGTCGGCCCCGGCGCAGCGGCCCGGTAGCCGACACCGACGATCTCCAGGTCCTTCTGGAACCCTGTCGTCACCCCCACCACCATGTTGTTGACCAGCGTGCGGGTCAGGCCGTGGAGGGCGCGGTGGGTGCGCTCGTCATCTGGACGCTCGACTTTGATGACGCCGTCCTCCTGGCGGACCGTGATCTCCGGGTGGAGGTCCCGAGCGAGGGTGCCCCGAGGGCCCGTGACCGTAACCCGGCGGCCGTCGATGGCGATGTCCACGCCCGAGGGCACGGGGATGGGGGCGCGTCCGATTCGTGACATGGCTACCGACTCCTCACCAGACGTAACAGAGGATCTCGCCGCCGACCCGCTTCTCGCGCGCCTCGCGGTCGGTCATCAGGCCCTGGCTCGTGGACACCACGGCCACCCCCAGGCCACCGAGCACTCGGGGCAGGCGATCGGCCTTGGTGTAGACGCGCATGCCCGGCTTGGACACCCGGCGCAGGCCGGTGATGGTCGGCACCCGCTCGGCGCTGTACTTCATCGTGATCTCGAGGATGCGGCCGGGGCGGCTCGGGTCCTCGGTCACGCGGAAGTCGGCGATGTATCCCTCCCGCCGCAGGATGTTGGCCAGCGACTCCTTGAGCTTCGAGGAAGGCATACGCACGACCTCTTGGGCAGCGACACTCCCGTTGCGAATCCGCGTGAGCATGTCGGCGATCGGATCTGTCATCGTCATACGGCCAGCCCTCCTCTCACCAGCTCGACTTGGTCACGCCCGGCACCTCGCCGGCGTGGACCAGCTCTCGGAGGCAGATGCGGCACAGCCCGAACTGGCGGAGCACCGCCCTCGGGCGACCACAGCGGCGGCACCGGGTGTAGGCGCGCACCTTGAACCTGGGCTTCTCGGCCTGCTTCTGCACGAGTGCCTTCTTCGCCATTAACTCTGTCCCTCCCGGCGGAAGGGGAAGCCGAAGGCGTCGAGCAGGGCCCGGCCTCCGGCGTTGTCCTTCGCCGTCGTTACGATCGTGATGTCCATGCCCCGAGTGGTGTCGACCTTGTCGTAGTCGATCTCCGGGAAGATGAGCTGTTCGTCGACTCCGAACGTGTAGTTGCCCCGGCCGTCAAAGGCGTTGGCGGGCAACCCGCGGAAGTCCCGGATGCGGGGGATGGCGATGCTGATGAGGCGGTCGAGAAACTCCCACATCCGATCTCCCCGCAAGGTCACCTTCGCCCCGATCGAGTTCCCCTGCCGCAGCTTGAAGGCCGCAATCGACCGCCGCGCCTTGGTCACCAGCGGCTTCTGGCCGGTGATCTGGGCCAGGTCGGAGACCGCGCCCTCCAGGAGCGACGGCTGCTGGGTGGCCCGGCCGACGCCCATGTTGACGACGATCTTCTCCAGCCGGGGCACCTGCATGAAGTTGGCCAGGCCGAGCTGGTCCTTGAGCTGCTGCTGGAGCTCGTTGCGGTAGCGCAGCTTGAGGCGGGGTGGCTCGCGCGGGGGTGCCGGCTCCTGGGCCCGCGCCGTCGCCTCTCGGCGAGCGCCCTTGTCGCCACCCTTGCCGTCCCGGCCCTGGGGCGGCTGGCCGCCTTTGGCCTGGTCCCCGCCCTTGCGAGCGTCCTGCTTCTGCTTGCCCGGTGCCGCCATCAGACCTCGCCCTTGCACTTCTTGCAGATGCGCGTCTTCTTCGTGCCCTCGAACCGGTACCCGATCCGGGTCGGTCCGCAGTTGGAGCAGATGAGGGCGACGTTGGAGGCGGGCATGGGCATGTCCTTGTCGATGATGCCCGCCTGCATGGTGGCCCGCAGCGCCCGCTGGTGCTTCTTGGCCACGTTCACGCCCTCGACGATCACCCGGTTCTCCTTGGGGAAGACGCGCATGACCTCGCCCTCGTCCCCCCGGTCCTTGCCGACCAGTACGCGAACCCGGTCACCCTTCTTGAGCTTCATGTCAATTCCTCACAGAACTTCAGGTGCGAGCGAGACGATGCGCATGAACTTCTTGTCGCGCAGCTCCCGGCCGACGGGGCCGAAGATGCGGGTTCCTCGCGGCTGCAGTTGATCGTTGATGAGGACGGCGGCGTTCTCGTCAAAGCGGATGTACGAGCCGTCTGGCCGCCGGTTCTCCTTCTTGGTACGGACGACGACGCACTTCACCACGTCGCCCTTCTTGACGGCAGCACCAGGGATGGCGTCTTTGACCGTCCCGACGATCACGTCGCCAATCGACGCGTACCGGCGCTTGGAGCCCCCCAGCACCTTGATGCAGAGGACCTCCTTGGCGCCCGAGTTGTCGGCCACCCGGAGGCGAGTCTCCTGTTGGATCATTTGGCTCGCTCCAGAACCTGCACAACGCGCCAGCGCTTCGTCTTGGACATCGGACGGGTCTCCATGAGGCGCACCCGGTCTCCCACGTTCAGGTCGTTCGCCTCGTCGTGGGCGTGCATCCGCTTCGTGCGTTGGACGGTCTTGGCGTATCGAGGGTGCCGCACCCGCTCGACCACAGCCACCACTGCCGTCTTGTCCATGGCCGTCGACACGACCACACCCTCCCGCACCTTGCGCCGGTTGGGTCGGGACGCGCCGGAGGGCGGCGGGATTGCCTGCTCAGCCACGTTCGGACTCTCCTTCTCGCAGGGACGCCTCTCGCCCGACCCCGGCGATCAGCCGGCGCCGTCCGGCACGCAGGCGCGCCCGCCGCATCTCGGCCTCCTCTTCCCGGCGGGCCAGAGCCTTCGCCTCCGCCTCCTCGGCGGCGGCGATCTCGCGCTCTCGGAGGAGCGTCTCGATGCGGGCGATGTCCTTGCGGACCTGACCCAGGCGGGCGTAGTTGTCCAGCTGGCCGGTGACGTGCTGGAAGCGGAGGTTGAACAGCTCCTGCTTGGCTTCCACCAACCGGTTGCTCAGCTCGTCCTCGTCCATCTCGCGCAGTTCGGCGACCGTCGCCATCACACCACCTCCGAGCGGACAACGACCTTGGCCTTGATCGGGAGCTTCTGGATCGCCCGGTCCATGGCCTCACGAGCCAGGGTCTCGCCCACACCAGCGAGCTCGAACATGATCCGCCCGGGCTTCACCACGGCCACCCAGTGCTCGGGGTTTCCCTTGCCCGAGCCCATGCGGGTCTCGGCCGGCTTCTGCGTAACCGGCTTGTCGGGGAAGATGCGGATCCAGACCTTCCCACCACGTTTGATGTGGCGGGTCATGGCGATACGAGCGGCCTCGATCTGACGGGCAGTGATCCAGCCCGGTTCCAGCGCCTGTATCCCGTAGTCCCCGAAGCTGATGTGGGCGCCCCCCGACGCGTCGCCTGTCATCCGCCCTCGATGCTGCTTGCGGTGCTTCACCCGCTTCGGCATCAACATGTCACTCGTCCCCCGTCCGGAAGTGAGGGGTCTCGTGGTGCTGGCGGGTCCGCCGCTCGATCTCCTCTTCCTCGGCCAGCAGGCGCTCGAGCTCGGGGTCCGCCTCCTTGATGACCGGGGTGGCTTCAGCCGAGAGCTCCTCGGGAGGGGGCGTCGTGCCCTCCTCGCCTTCCGGCCGCCGCCGGCCGCCCCCGGCGGAGATGATGCGGCGGGGCCGAGCGGGACCGGACGTCTCGCCCACGGCCATGCCCGCCTCGCGGGAGATCTTGTCCTCGGCCGAGGTCTTGTAGGGGAGGATGTCGCCCTTGTAGATCCAGACCTTCACCCCGATGCGGCCGAAGGTGGTGCGGGCCTCCCGAAAGCCGTAGTCGATGTCGGAGCGAAGGGTGTGGAGAGGGACGCGACCCTCGCGGTACCACTCGCTGCGGGCCATTTCCGAGCCACCCAGCCGACCCGAGCACTGCACCCGAATGCCCTGAGCACCGGCCTTCTGAGCGGTCTGGACGGCCCGCTTCATGGCCCGCCGGAAGCTCACCCGGCCGGCGAGCTGGTCGGCCACCCCTTGCGCGATAAGCGCTGCGTCGAGCTCGGGCTGGCGGATCTCCTGGATGTTGAGCTGAACCTTGACGTTCCCCGTCATCTTGGCCAGGTCGGCCCGCAGCCGGTCGGCCTCCGCCCCCCGGCGGCCGATGACGATGCCCGGCCGGGCGGTGTGCACGTCGACACGCAGTCGGTCACGCGTCCGCTCCACCTCAATGCGGCTGATCGCGGCGTGGGGAAGCTGCTTCATCAGGTAGTCGCGGATCTTCCAGTCCTCGACCAGGTAGTCGGTGTACTCCCGGTCGCTGAACCACCGAGACTTCCAGTCGGTGGTCACGCCCAGGCGGAATCCGTAGGGATTGACCTTCTGGCCCATGCGCTACTCGTCTCCCTCGTTCTCGACCGTGGGCGTGGCACTGGCCTCGGGCACCGCGTCGCTCACTTCGTCCACCGCCGGGGTTTCCGTCGGCTCGGTCGTCGCCGGCGCCGCTGCCTCCTCCGGCTGCTGACCGCGCCGGCTGGCCCGGACCCGCCGCTCCCGCTCGGGGCTGGGTGTCGCGGCC
>JALZEC010000165.1 GCA_030862235.1 Actinomycetota bacterium
ACGGGCACGATCATGAACTCCTGGATCTCCAGTGAGTTGAAGGCGTGGGCGCCGCCGTTGAGCAGGTTCATGAGCGGCACGGGAAGGACGTGGGCATTGGCTCCGCCCAGATAGCGGTAGAGGGGTAGCTCCAGCTCGTCGGCGCTGGCTCGGGCGACGGCCATCGAGGTGCCGAGCACGGCGTTGGCCCCCAGTCGCCGCTTGCCGTCCGTTCCGTCGAGATCGGTGAGCTGGGTGTCCACGCCCCGCTGGTCGAGCGCTTCCCAGCCGGCGAGCGCTTCCCGGATCTCGCCGTTGACGCTGGCCACCGCCCCCTGCACGCCCTTGCCCCCGAAGCGGGTCCCACCGTCGCGGCGCTCCCAGGCCTCGTGGGCCCCGGTGGAGGCACCGGAGGGGACGGCCGCCCGACCGCGTGCCCCGCTCTCCAGCGTCGCCTCGACCTCGACCGTCGGATTCCCCCGCGAGTCGAGGATCTCTCGGGCGTGAATGTGCTCGATGGCGCTCATGCCGGGAATCCGCCTGTTGCTGGTGTGGGTAGTGGTGACAAAGTTACCGCTCGGAGCTGGTCCCGCAAAAGGACGGTTCCGAGGCACGCTCACCGAGGTACATCCCATCCATGGTGCGTGTCACTCCTGGAACCGTTGCCGTCTACTCCGACGTCGGCTGCCCCTGGGCTCATCTGGCCGTGTACCGCCTCCACGCCACTCGCCGACGACTTGGACTCGAGGACGCCGTCAACTTCGATCACCGGGCCTTTTCCCTCGAGGTGGTCAACGAGCGACCCACGCCGTGGCGCATCCTGTCGGCCGAGATCCCGGTCGTCGGAGGCCTGGACCCCGACGCCGGCTGGCAGGTCTGGCAGGCCGAACCAGTTACGTGGCCGGTGACCACCCTGCCCGCCCTCGAGGCGGTGCAGGCGGCCAAAGAGCAGAGCCTGGGAGCGAGCGAACGGCTCGACCGGGCGCTGCGCGTCGCCCTCTTCGGTCAGAGCAAGTGCATCTCCATGCGACACGTCATCCTCGCCGTGGCTGCCGACGCCGGTCTCGACGTGTCGGCCCTGCAGGACGCGCTGGACGAGGGGCGGGCCCGTCGCGCCGTCTTCGACCAGCAGCGAGCGGCGTCGAGCGACGACGTGCAGGGCAGTCCCCACCTGTTCCTGGCCGACGGGACCGATGTGCACAATCCGGGGATCCAGATGGAGTGGGCGGGCGAGCACGGACGAGGCTTTCCCGTGGTGTCGAAGGACGACCCCGGGGTGTACGAGGACCTGCTCCGGCGTGCCGCCGAGGCTGAGTGATGGGCTGAGCGGTCAAACCCCCCGATACCATCCCCCCGTCCCGACCCCGCTGTCTCAACCTCCGAACTGCCCACAGATGAACGTTCTTGCCCTGCCCTCAGGGGCGTCGGCCCGCTGAACCTCTTCGACCTCGTCATCATCGGGCTGCTGATCGCCGCCCTCCTCGGCGGCTATCGAGCCGGGTTCGTGGCCCGCGCCATTTCGTGGCTGGGCTTGGCCGTAGGCGTCGCCCTGGCCGTCTGGGTCGCGCCGCTGATCGTCGATCGGTTCAAGGAGACGGTCGACCCGCAGGTGCGGGCACTCATGACCATCGGGATCTTCGTCACCGCCGCGAGCCTCGGCGCGACGGTTGGCGAGGTGGCGGGGATCTCCCTCCGCAGCCTCATCCCGCCCGGTCCGCTCCGCCAGGTCGACCGCCTGGTGGGAGCGGGCGCGGGCGCTCTGGGCGTGCTCGTCTTCCTCTGGCTCCTGTTGCCGACGCTGGCCGAGGTGCCCGGCGATTTCTCGGCCCAGGTTCGGAACTCGGCCATCGCTCGCTTCGTGGACGAGGCGGCGCCTCGAGCTCCGGGCCCCCTCCAGGCCCTCCGCAACCTCGTCCAGGACGCCGACTTCCCCAGGGTGTTCGACGGGCTCCAACCGTCGCCCAGCGGTGGTCCGCCGCCCGAGGCCACCGCCCTCCCGGACTCGGTCATTGCCCGGGTCACCCAGTCGACGGTGCGGGTGAGCGGGACGGCCTGCGGCGGCGTCGTGGCCGGCAGCGGCTTCTCCCCGGAAGCGGACGTGGTCGTCACCAACGCCCACGTCGTCGCCGGTGTCGACCGGCCCTCGGTCCAGCGCCCCGACGGAAGACGTCTGCGGGCAAACGTCGTGGTCTTCGATCCGAGGCGGGATCTCGCCGTGCTCGAGGTGGATGGCCTGAACCAGGATCCCCTCGATATCGGGGTGGCGGAGATCGGCGAGGACGGGGCCGTCTTCGGACACCCGGGCGGGCAGGTCGACGTGGAGGTGTCGCCGGCGCGGGTGGAGCGACGCGTGAGCGCCCTCGGGCGAGACATCTACGACAACGGGCCGACCCGGCGCGACGTGCTCATCCTGGCCAGCGACTTGGCCCAGGGCGACTCGGGGGGTGCGCTCGTGGACACGGACGGGATCGTGGTCGGCGTCGCCTTCGCCATCGCCCCGGACGCCCCGGGGACGGCATACGCGCTCCACAGCGAGGAGCTCCAGGAGGTCCTCGACATACCCCGCGCCGGCCCAGTGGACACCGGGCCCTGCCTGCGCTGATCAAGTACCGCTGCTGCGAGATCGGGCAGCCGGCGCCGCCACTCATGGCACTGACCTCCCTTCCTGATAGGTCGTCCGGAAGGTGGGGTAGGCACAAATGAGTCCACCAGGGAGGTCGCTTTGTTCGTTCAGGTCGTCACGTACAGCCTTGAGGGAATCAGCGAGGAGGGGTACCTCGACGTGGCCAACGGCGTCGCCCCGCGGTATTCGGGGCTTCCTGGCCTGCTGGCCAAGGTCTGGCTCGAGAACCCCGGAGGCAACCGCTACGGCGCGGTCTACTTCTGGGAGGACGCCGAGTCGATGGAGCGGTTCGGACGCTCGGACCTGTTCGAGGGCGACACCGACGAGTTCACGGACCTCGTCTCCGAAGAGTTCAAGGTGCTCGAGAACCTGACCGCCATCACCCAGCCCGTGCTGGAGATCCTTGAAGGTCGGGGCCGGACGGCAGCGGCGGCGGCACGAACCCCGGCCCGGTCGAAGGCGACGCCGGCCGGTCCGCCGGCGAGGACCAAGCGCACCCCACCCCCTCCCAAGAAGGCGGGGGCGACGACCAAGGGTGCGGCCAAGACGGCTAAGGCCACGAAGGCGCCAGCGGGGAAGGCGGTGAAGGCCCCGGCCACAGCGAAGGCGGCGAAGGCCTCGGCCACAGCGAAGGCGGCGACTAAGGC